>JAJRSQ010000287.1 GCA_024278725.1 Chloroflexota bacterium | reverse complement strand
CAATCTCGCGGATATTCGCCTGCACGGTTTCCGGTTCTTCCGGGAAGTTGAGGGGGAAGCCGCGCTGCAAGCTGCACGCAAACGACATCATCTGCTCACCAATCCATGCCAGCGGCAGGAAGCTCACAAATTCGTCGTCCGGCTCAATCGGGTCAACTTCCATCAGATTCAGCCCCATGCTGATGAGGTTGTCGTGGGTGAGCATCGCCAGTTTCGGGTTGCCGGTGGTGCCGGACGTGGTGGAGAGGATGGCTAAATCGGAGCCTTTGCCGCGCGCGACGCTCTCTTCAAACCAGTTGGGGTAATCTTTTTCATATTCGCGCCCCAACGCTTCCACGTCGTAAAAATACATCAGAAAATCTTCGGTGTAATTGCGCAAGCCTTTGGGGTCGTAATAGATGACTTTTTTGACGCTGGGCAATTCCGACCAAATTTCGAGGATTTTATCAACCTGTTCCTGGTCTTCCGCCACAATAAAGCGCACATCGGCATGGGAAATGATGTAGATGGCTTCTTTGACGATGGCATCCTGATAGATACCGATGCTTTTCGCCCCCGCCGATTGCGCCGCCAATTCAGAATACAGCCATTCCGGGCGATTGTCGCCAATAATGGCGATGGTATCTCCGCGTTCCAATCCCAAACTGGTCAATCCCAAACAAAAATATTTGACATGCTCCATATATTCTTGCCACGTTACCGGCTGCCAAATACCGAATTCTTTTTCCCGCAAGGCTATTTTTTTGTTGCCATACTCTTTTGCCCGTTCCAGCAAAAGTTGGGGGAACGTTTCGCCCATATGCCGCCTCCAGATATTCGATGTAAAACAGAAATTGATTGCAAATTCAATCTATATTGCCACGTGCTTATCGCCCAGATACGCCCGCAACACATCCGGGTTGCGCTGGATTTCATCGGGCACACCATCCGCGATTTTCATGCCGAAGTCCAGCACCGCCACCCGGTCGGAAATATCCATCACCACGCCCATATCATGTTCAATCAGCAGAATGGTCACGCCATGTTCTTCATTCACGTCCAGAATGAAACGCGCCATATCTTCCTTTTCCTCCACGTTCATGCCCGCCATCGGCTCGTCAATCACCAATATTGCCGGTTGCAACGCCAGCGCGCGCCCCAACTCCACCCGTTTTTGCAACCCGTATGCCAGCGCGCCGACGGGCTGTTTGCGGATGGCTTGAATTTCGAGCAGGTCAATCACGTCTTCAATATATTGCCGGTGGGCAATTTCCTCTTTTCGGGTTCTGCCCCAATAGATTGCATTGCTGAAAATGGATGTTTTCAGGTGGATGTGCCGCCCCAGCATCAGATTTTCCAGCACCGACATATGCTTGAACAATTCAATGTTCTGAAATGACCGCGCCACGCCCGCTTCGGCAATTTTATTCGGGCGCATCTTGGTCAATTCATAAGATTTGCCGTGATTGAAAAAGGTGATTTTCCCTTCCTGCGGGTGATACAACCCGCTGATGCAATTGAGCAGGCTGGTTTTCCCCGCGCCATTTGGTCCGATGATGGAGATAATTTCGCCCTGATTCACCACCAGCCCCACGCCACTGATGGCGGCAACCCCTCCAAAATGGAGATGGATGTCCTCGACCACTAATTGGCGTTCGCCGGGATTCAGCGTGCTACCGTTCAGATTATGGGTAATTCCACGTGTCATCTGTTGCCCCTTTGGCAGAATTTTTTCACTTTTTGGGATGATGTACCGGTAGCATACCAGTTCGCCGTTAACAAAGCGTTACTGCATCCGTTAACGGCAAATGTATTTTGGGGAAAATGGGAATGTGGAATTGGGTGCGGCGGTTATTCTTGACGCACCAGTCCTCTCAGAGAGGCAATGGGGATGGTGGCGGAATCGCCGCGTTCAGTGGTGGCATCACCCTGGGCGTGCTGGAGTTCATCGAACATGCCCAGTTCTTCAAAAATGGTGGTGGCGCGAAAATGGCAGTCAATCGCCCACGCCGATTGTCCGGCGCGGTCATACAACCGACGCAGGATGAGGTAGACCCGCGCCAAATCGGGGCGGGCGCGAATTTGGCGCAACAGTCCCGCCGCGTCAATCAGTTGCGATTCCACGGTCGTCCAATCCGGTTCGGGCATCAGCGCCAACGCTTCCGCCCGCAATCGCGCGGCGACGGCTTTTGCCCACCGGTCATCCGCTTCGGCGATGATGGATTCCGCGCGGGCAAGCGTTTGCAGGGCTTGATGGGGTTCGTTCGCCAAAACAAGCGTTTCCACCAAAAAGAGATATGAGATGTGGGTGAACAGCCGGTAATTGGCATCGGCGGCTTGCTGTAATGTTTTGCGGATGATGGCTGCCCCTTCGGCGGGTTGCCCCAGATGCGCCAGCGCTCGCCCGCGCAGACTCTGCGCCATAAAACAGTACGATGAAAATACCGCGTCGGTGCAGGTGGGGATGATTTGCTGCACGGCATCCAGACATCCCGCCCAATGGCGACGTTCCGCATACACAAATGCCAGATTCATCTTCGCCATGGCGATGGCGGAATCGTTCCCGGCAGATTCGGCGAGTTCAACGCCCCGACGGGCGGCATCGAATCCGCGCTGCCACGCGCCGACACGGGCATATGCCACCGCCAAATAGCCGTAAATGGCGGGCAAATCGGGGGGCGGGTTGATGCTGTCATCCAATTTTACATATCGCAACAGGTAGGCGATGGCATCATCATAGGTTCCCAGCGCAATGCCGACCCGTCCCAGCATCCGCAACGCGGCATGCAACAAAATGGGATTGTTTTGTTCTTCGGCATTGCGCAACAATCGCCGCCCGTAATCTTCCGCCAAACGGCACTGATTGCGCAACCAAAAGAGTTGCCCGCTGCGCCGGAATATTTTTCCCAGCCGCACATCGTCGCCGGCGGTCATCGCCAGTCGCTCCGCTTCCTGCAAAATGGGGAGCGCGCGGTCAATTTCGCCGGTGAAAGCGTATGCCGTCGCCAATTGCAGATTCAGGTCAACCCGCGCCTGCCGGTGATGCTCGCCGTGCCCCGCTTCCGCGCGGAGCAACCGCATCGCCTGCACGCCAAATTCCCGCGCATCCCCATACGAGCGCACGGACAACGCTTTTTCCCCCGCTTCGATGAGATACGGCAGGGCACGCTGGGGCTGGTCGGAATGGGAGAAATGATGCGCCAGCACGGCGGGATGGTGGAAGCCGATGGTGTTGTCGCGCTCCAGTGCCAGCGCAATTTGCCGGTGTACCATTCGCCGCCGCGCCCGGCTCAATTCCCGATACGCCACTTCCCGAATTTTGTCGTGGCTGAAATCGTAGCCGTTGGCGCGTTCCACCACCAAGCCCTGCGCCAGCCACACTTCCAGCACGCGAATGATGTCCTCTTCCGGCAAATTGCTGGCGGCAGTGAGCACCCGATAGTTGAAGGTGCGTCCGATTGCCGCCGCCATCGCCAGCAGAGCGCGGCTTTCGTCGTCCAGCCGGTTGAGCCGCGTTTCAATGACCAGTTTGATGCTGGCGGGCATGGAATAGGTGGAAACGATGTCCGGTTTTTTTGAGCGGCGGCGTCTCTCGTTTGCCCGCGTGTTGAACCACGCGCCCACCATTTCGATGATGAAAAAGGGGTTGCCCTCCGTTTCCCGGAACAGGCGACTCAGCAGGTGACGCTGCGGATTCGGGTCATCGAGCAAAAAACTGGCGAGGCGGCGGGTCTCTTCGGGCGAAAAACGGGTCAATTCAATGACCGGCATTTCCTTCAGTTGCCGCTGGATGCCCCGCCGTATTTTCTGCGCGGTGGAGGAAAGATATTCCTGCTGGAATGTACCAATCACCATCAACGGCGATTGCCGGCATCGCCAGCCGATATGCGCCAGAAATTGCCAAGTGGCTTCATCCGCCCAATGGAGGTCTTCCAGAAAGATGACCAGCGGGGTCGGTTCCGCTTCGGCGATGCTGATGAAACAGCGTCCCAGCCCTTCCAGCAAATGTTGGCGGTTCAATTCGCCGCGAAATGTCGGCTGAAATTGCGGGGAGAGCGTTGCTAAATCGGGATTGATGGTCAGCACGCTTTCCCACCACAGCGGGGGGTCGGCGCTGAAGGGGTAAAGATAGGCGACGCTGTTTTGCAGCGCGTCCACCAGCGGGTGATAGCTGATCATCGTTTCAAATTCGCGGGCTTGTCCGGTGATGAGCCGGATGGAATCGGCATTGGCGGTGAGCCATTCCTGCACCAGCCGCGTTTTTCCCACGCCGCTTTCGCCATGCACAAAGACGAGTTGCCCCTGATTTTGCTGTATCCGGCGCAAGGTTTGGTCAATGCGGTTGATTTCCGTTTGGCGGGCGATGAATGGCGGTTGGTTCGTTTCGATGCCGGCGGGCACAATTTTGAGGGTCTGCCAGGCGGTCGGTTTGGCGGGCATCGTCGGGGGGGAGGTGGTGACGGCGGCATTGGGGGCGGCATCCCGCGCGATTTTTTCGCCCTGCCGGATTTTTTGGTACAGCAGGAGGGTTTCGGGCATGGGGTCGGCGTCCAGTTCGGCGCGCAATTGTTGCTGGCACTGCTCAAATTGCTGGAGTGCCGCCACGCGGTCGCCGCTGAGGTAGTAACTTTCCATCAACACCCGGTGCGAACTTTCCCGCAGCGGGTCGAGTTGTAAAAGGCGTTTCGCCAACTGAATGGCATCGGCATGGGCGTGATGCTGCTGGGAAAAATCAATCAGGGCATGCAAAAAATCGGTGAACTGCTGCCGCCAGTGGGTGCGCAGCGGTTCCACCCAATCATCGTAAACGGCGGGGACTAAATCGCCCTGATACAACGCAACGGCTTGCCATGCTTCCGGCGGCAACACCTTCGCCGACGGCAATTGCCCGATGACCGTTTCCACGCATTGCCGGAAAACGTCCACATCAATCCGGAAATCATCGCCGGGGGAAAAGAGGAGATGGCTGCCGCTGACATCCTGCAACTGCGCATCCAACCCCAGCGGGGCGAGTACCTGCCGCACCCGGTGGAGGTACTGCCGCAAGTTGCGCCGCGCCGCCGATTCGGTGGTGCGCGACCACAGCATGAACGCCAGCCGCCGCCGCTCGATGGGTTCGTCGTGGTGCAGGGCACAATACGCCAGCAATGCTTGCGTCTTCGGTGAACCGACATCGAGAAACTGCTCGGTGGGGTCGCATTGACTCAATTTCAATGTGCCAAACAAATACAACTTGCCATTCATACCAATCGCCATTGATGCGCTGTGGTTTTTCAAAACGGTAATGGTGGCATTAGTATAGCAGACATCTGCCCGGAAGCAAGTTGTTTTTGGGGCGGGTTTCGGGCATCAACTTTGCCGGAAATATGCCCGCACGGCATCGAACTCGGTGGGGGAGATGCGCCCCGCATCACGCAGGACGGTCAGAATTTGGGTGATGGTGAGCGCGGCGTGCAGCGTCAGCCCCGCCGCCGAGAGGTTCGCCGCGCCGCCCTGTTCGCGGTCAATCAGCACGGCGACGTCCGTCACCGACAGCCCCGCGCCGCGCAGAGTTTCCACCGCCGACAGCACGCTCCCGCCGCTGGTGACCAAATCTTCCACCACCGCCGCCGTCTCCCCCGCCGAGAAAACGCCTTCCACGGTTTT
>JAJRSQ010000286.1 GCA_024278725.1 Chloroflexota bacterium | reverse complement strand
CGACTGCGGCGCGGCGCTTGACGCGCTGGAAAAACTGGTCGCCTTCACCAACCGCCCGCCGGTTTTCAGCAGCCCGTATCGTAGTTTTGTGCCGTGATGCGACTGACCCCCTCCCGGCGCTGGCGCGACTCCCTCCCCCTGTCAGGGGGAGGGGTGGGGACGCGAAGCGGTTTCTTCATCAGGGGGTGAAACAAAACCTGAAACTATGACCATCTTAAACGACATCATCCGTTACAAAAAAAATATCGAACTGCCGAAACAGAAAGAAGCCGTTTCGCTCGCCACGGTGCGGGCGCAGGCGGTACTGGCTGACGCCGTGCCCGATTTTCTGTCCGCGCTGAAAAACGCGCCGGGCGTCGCCCTGATTGCCGAGGTGAAAAAAGCATCGCCGAGCAAGGGCGTGATTCGTCCCCAATTCGACGCGGTGGAACTGGCGCGGGCGTATGCCGAAAATGGCGCGGCGGCAATCAGCGTGCTGACCGATGCCAACTATTTTCAGGGGCGACTGGATTTCATCCCCCAAATTTCCGGCGCGCTGAAAAAAGCCGGATTGCCCCGCCCGCTGCTGCGGAAGGATTTCATCTTCGACCCATACCAGATTTACGAAGCGCGGGCGGCGGGCGCATCGGCGGTGCTGTTGATTGCCGCCGTGCTGCAGGACGCAGCGTTGGAATCGCTCTTCCGGTTGGCGCGTAAATTGGGGCTGACCGTGCTGTTGGAAGTTCACAACCGCGCCGAGTTGGAGCGGGTGCTGCCCCTGCGTCCGCGGCTCATCGGGGTGAACAACCGTGATTTGCGCGATTTTTCGGTGGATTTGAACACCGGTATTGAGCTGCGTCCGCACATCCCCGCCGAAACGGTGATGGTGGCGGAAAGCGGTATCCGCACCCGCGCCGATGTCGAACGCCTCGCGGCGGCGGGCATTGACGCGATTCTCGTCGGCGAAGCGATTGTGCGGCAGAAGAATGTGGGGAAGAAAGTGCGGGAGCTGCTCGGTGGAAAGTGAGAATGTGAGCGGGGGAGAAAGTGAGCGCAGCGCACCGGCGCACCGGCACACTTTCTCACCTGCCGGGGAAAGCAATCCTCATACACTGGTGAAGATATGCGGTATCACCAACATCGAAGACGCCTGCATCGCCGCCGAAGCGGGCGCGGATATGCTCGGATTCATCTTTTATCCCCCCAGCATGCGATATGTGTCGCCGGAGACGGTGCGGGGAATAATTCAAAATTCAAAGTTCAAAGTTCAAAATGAACAGTTAAACCTTGAACCTGAAACTTTGAATATTGAACGCCCTGCTTTTGTCGGTGTTTTCGTCAATTCCCCCGCCGATGAAATCCGCGAAATTATGGACTTCTGCGGCTTGGATTTCGCCCAATTGCACGGCGATGAATCGCCGGAGATGGTGGCGTCTTTCGGCGGGCGAGCCTTCAAAGCCATCAGCCCGACATCACCGGCGGAAGCGGAGAAACACTCGGCGCTCGTCATTCGTCACTCGCCATTCGTGCTGATTGACGCCTTTCATCCCACCGAACGCGGTGGCACGGGCACAACCGCCGATTGGGAGATGGCGGCGCAACTCGCCCGGCGATACCCCATCCTGCTGGCGGGGGGACTCACCCCCGCAAACGTCGCGGACGCCATCGCCACCGTGCGCCCCTTCGGGGTGGATGTCAGCAGCGGCGTGGAAGCATCGCGGGGGAAGAAAGACCCGGCGAAAGTGCGGGCGTTCATCGAGCGGGTGCGGGGGGAGTGGAGATTTCAGTGGTTGGGTTAAAAATCAGCCGCAAATTTCACAAATTTCACAAATTATGATATACACTTAACAGTAGCATAAACTGTCAAAATGTGTCATTGTGAGCGAAGCCCGCAAGGCTGAAGCAATCTCCGACTAAAGCGGGCGGGGATTGCTTCGCTCTGCTTGCTCTGCTCGCAATGATATTTTTCACGCTGATGGCTGTATAGTTACGAAAAATCTGTGAAATCAGTGTTAATTTGGGGCGAGTATTCGGCAGGACAACCGATTTCCGAACAATCACGGTTGCATGCAGCCATATATGCAGCCGCAAACCACCGGCCGCAGAATCGACGAGGCGAGACAGCTCGTCTCGCCCCATTAGTGCAGCTATCAACGCCTTTGTTAAACCGCTGCTCCTGAATATCAACTTGTACCTATAGTATAATCGATTATTGACATTTGTCAAATGTAATTACAATATTTCTGAATATTAATTTGTTATGACAAATGTATGCTGCCGTCGGGCTGAACTGCCTGCTTTCGCCGGCGTTTACTTGTTTTGAGGTGCAACTTATGGCCCAATTATCCGTCTCTGCCGGGCCGGCCCCCTCTGCCCGACGGGTGTTTTTTGCCGGCGCCGGAGACACCATCCCCCTGGTGGTGGGCGCAATTCCCTTTGGCCTGATTTTCGGCGCGCTCGCGGCCACCAGCGGACTTTCTGCGGGGGGAGCGATGGCGATGTCGGCTTTTGTCTTTGCCGGGTCGGCCCAATTCATTGCCCTGGGCTTGCTGGCGGCGGGCAGCAGCATCCCCATCATCATCTTGACGACCTTTGTGGTTAATTTGCGACACCTGCTTTACAGCGCCAGCCTGCTGCCATACGTGCAGCATCTGCCCCAGCGCTGGCTGGCGCCTATGGCCTTTTGGCTAACCGATGAAACATTCGCCGTGGTTATCGGCCGGTTTGGCCGCCACCCGACCGCCGCCCATAATCGCTGGTATTATTTGGGGTCGGCGCTGGCGATGTACCTGAGCTGGCAGCTTTGCACTTTTGTGGGCATTACTGTGGGGCAATCCATTCCCAACGCCGCCGGCTGGGGGCTGGATGTAGCGATG
>JAJRSQ010000285.1 GCA_024278725.1 Chloroflexota bacterium | reverse complement strand
GTCCACAATTTGAGCGGCGTCGGTTGGGTGTGCAGCCCGTTTTGCACGAAGGCACGCATCACCCCGGCGGTGAATTCGGGGCGCAGGGCGATGATGTCGCCGTCGCGGTCTTCAAAAAGGTACATTTCTTTTTCGACAATATCCGTGCCTTGCCCCACCCCGCGTTTGAAGAGCGCCGCCTGCTCCAAAATCGGGGTATCAATCCGCCGAAAACCGAACAAATCCATCGTATGTTGCGCCCGGTCGAGCACGAATCGCCAGTAGCGTTGGTCGTCCGGCAGAACATCCTGCATGCCGGTCAATCGTTGGTACAGTAATTTTGCCACAAAAGCCTCCACAAAAGCCGTTAGCTATCAGCTATGAGCTGTCAATTATACGGAAATTGTATGATATTTTATCACATCAAGCAATTTATACGGCGGCGGGACGGGGGTGAGCAAAACTGAAAGCCGAAAACTGTTCGCTGACGGCTTTTTCAATCCGCCGTGCGGGGATTCTTCGCCGCTTCCCACAGCACGAAAACGGTGATGCCGATGAGCGCGATGATGGCGACCAGTTTGTACACCCGCGATGAAATGATGAACGCCAGCAAACCGAAGGTGAGCGAGAAAATATAATACCCCAGCACGATGGTGCGCGTGCTGAAACCCATATCCAGCAGGCGGAAATGCAGATGGTCACGCCCGGCAACCAGCGGTGAGCCTTTTTTGCGCCAGCGCCACAGCATCAGCCACGCCACGTCAATGATGGGGATACCCAGCACCAGCAGGGCGGTGGCGACTTTCGCCGGCGCGAGAATGCTCAGCGACGCCAGCCCCCAGCCGAGGGTGAGACTCCCCGCCGACCCCATGAAAACTTTCGCGGGCGCAAAGTTGAAGGGCAGAAAACCGAGCGTCGCCCCTGCGAGCGCGAGCGGGAAAAGATAGACGCTCCCTTGCCCCAGCGAATAGGCGTGCCACGCGAACAACAGCGCGGCAATTGCCGTGACGCCCGCCGCCAGCCCGTCCAGCCCGTCCAAAAAATTGACGGTGTTCAGCATGCCCATCACCCAAAAGATGGTGAGCGGGTAAGTGATGAACCACGGGAATGTGACCGGCTGGTTGAAAAAAGGCAGGGTAATTTTTTGGATGAAGATGGTGAAGGCAATGGCAATCAGCGCGGCGACAAACTGGGCGGCGAATTGCGGCTTGGGGGGGAGATTCAGAAAATCGTCGAGCAGCCCGTAACCGAACACGAACACTGTGCCCACGATGACCCCCGTCAGCAGGAAGCGGTCGGACGAGCCGGGCGCCGGGGGGGCAAGCGCCAATGCCAGCGCCGCACCGCCCATAAATCCGCCAAAAATAGCGACGCCCCCCAGCCGGGAGATGACGCCGCGATGTTTGCGCCGCCCACCCGGTTCATCGGCAACCCCTAACCGGGGACCGAGCCGAATCATCACCGGGGTGAGCAGAACGGATATGAGAAATGCCGCTGCGAAAATTAGAATTGCCATTGGCGATACGCTATTCGTCCCAATAATCTTCCAATTGCACACCGAGACCGTCCGCCAGCCGGTTGACGAAAGCGAAATAGCCGACAATCTGGTTGATGTCCAGAATGGCGCGGTCGGAAAAGCCGTGTTCCCGCAGCGCCTGCACATCGGCGGCGGTCATTTCCCACGGGGTGCGGGTGAGTTTGGCGGCGTAATCGAGCATGGCGCGTTGGGCGGGGGTGATGTCCGCGCGGGTGTAATCTTTTTTCAGTTGCGCCACCAGTGCCGCGTCTCTGGTCATCCGATGGAGTCCCGCTCCATGGTGCTGCATTCAGTAGCGGCAGTAGTTCAGCGCGGAGACCACGGTGGCAATCATCTCCCGTTCCGGGCGGCGGATGGGCGATTTGCCGTACATCAGCGTGCGGTATAGTTGCACGTGGGCGTGCATGGAAGGGATGTTCAGGCTGTGAATTTTTAGAATGTGATCCACGCCGCCCCACGGCGCGGTATATTCGGCGTAGGCTTCCGCCACGTCGCCGGTGGCTTCATCCGTGGGGATAATTTCAATCCAAGCGGGGTTTTTGTGCGCCATCATCAGCCCGTCCCGAATTGGCGGTCACCGGCGTCGCCCAAGCCGGGCACAATATAGCCAATCTCGTTCAGCCGTTCATCAATGGCAGCGATGTGGATGGGTACATCCGGGTGGGCTTTTTGCATGGCGGCAATGCCTTCCGGCGCGGCGATAATGCCCAGATATTTGATGCGCGCCGCGCCCCATTTTTTCAGAATGTCGATGGTTGCCACGGCGGAGCCTCCCGTCGCCAGCATCGGGTCAAGCATCAGACAGACTTGCACCGTCGGCGAGATGGGGAGTTTGTTGTAATATTGCACCGGCTTCAGGGTGCGCTCATCGCGGAACAACCCGATGTGCCATACTTCGCTGCCGGGCATCATCTCCCAGACGCCTTCCACCATGCCCAGCCCCGCCCGCAGCACGGGAACCAGCCCGATTTGCTCTTGCAGCAGGTAGCCGGTGGTGTGCGCCATCGGTGTTTCCACGTCAATTGGGGCGATTTTCAAATCTTGGGTGGCTTCATATGCCAGTAAAATCGAAATTTCGCGGATGAGTTCGCGGAATTTTTTCGGTTTGGTGGTTTTGTCGCGCAGTTTCGCCAATTTATGTTTGACCAAAGGGTGTTGGGACTCAAAAACCAGTTTGCTCATAACTTTGTCTCCTCAAAAACTATGGGTCGCGTCACCGGCTCACAAAAAAACCCGGGCAGGTGCGCCGGGCTTCCGTGGAAACCATTTAATTATACCTCAAAAACACGCTCGCCACAATTTTTAATTGAGTTGGGTGGGTGTGTTTCAGCTACCCGGAAATTTATTTCCGGGCTGACAGCCAAAGCCGACTTAAGTCGGCTTAAGTTCTGAGCCTTGAACTTCAGTTCAAGGCAAAAGCCGGACGCTGCACAGTTACAATCGGCATTTGTTTTTTCGGTGGTGGTTATTTTTGACTGATGAAGCAAGGTAGGGGGTAGGGGCAGACCTATGTGTCTGCCCAAAAAGGGCGAACACACAGGTTCGCCCCTACCGACGAATAATTTCCATCAGTCAATT
>JAJRSQ010000284.1 GCA_024278725.1 Chloroflexota bacterium | reverse complement strand
GCATTGCAACCCTACGCCGATGCCGTGTGGCAGGAATTGGGTTCGTATTTCAAATTCGCCCGCCGTTTCCGCGAGCAATGGCAAAATCCCCCGCCTCGCTGGCAATCTATGAGCCGCCTGGCATTGCTCAATAAATTTTACTTCCGCAACCGCGGCGAACTGCATCGCCGGTGAGCGTCGCAATTTAGAATTTTGCATCGTTTCTGGTACATTACCCCTGTTGTATGGACAAAATAGGTGATTCAAAGTATCTATACAGGGGTGTCATTGCGAAGCCCGTAGGGCTGAAGCAATCCCCACTATTCAACCCGGAGATTGCTTCGCTTCGCTCGCAATGACATTTGTCACACTGATGGCTGTATAGATACGATTCAAAAACAATTCTGAGGAGAAAAGGCAAAAACAATGGACGATCTTTTTAATGCAATGCTATCCGGGAACGACAAAAAAGAAGCGGGCGGCGATGACAACGCGCCCGATTTAGGCGGCATGTTGCAAAACCTGATGGGCGGCGATGCAGAAGGCGGAGTCGCCGGGTTATTGGGCGGCTTGATGGGCGACAGTGACGGCGAAAATCCGATTGCGGACACCGTCGCCAATTTGCTCGCCGACAGGCTTGGCTTGTCCCCCGATATTGCCCGCACGGTGGTATCTTTCGTGCTGGAGAAAGTAACGGGCGGCAACGCCTCCGACGCAAAGGGGCTTGATTTACAAAACCTAATGGGCAATCTGAATGTGAATAGCGAACTCTCCCGGGAATTGGCAGATAAAACCGGCTTAGACCCGGAAGCAGCCGCGGACAGCCTGCAAAAAGTGGCGCAACTCTTCGGCGGCGGCGAGGGGCAAGGGGGCGGCAGCGCCGGTTTCGGCGGTCTCGGCGATTTATTCGGCGGATAACCCCGCTATACTCAACAGCGTCACAGGCGAACATAATTGTGGCTCAATTGGAATCCAGGGGGGATTTGTAAAATGTCATTGCGAGGCGCGTTTTTTGCGCCGAAGCAATCTCCACTGACATTCACGGAGATTGCTTCGCTTCACTCGCAATGACTGCCCCACTGAATTCCCAAAGACCCATAATTGTTTGCCGATACGTGGTTGAATGTAGGGGCAACCCTCGTGGTTGCCCGGTCTTTCCGTCCAATTTTGGGCGACCACAAGGGTCGCCCCTACGCCTGTAAATGATAGGTTGTGACGCTGGCAAGTATAAATGCAAATTGAGCCATCTGGCAAAGGTGGTGCGGTGGCAGTTAATCCACAAAAAAAGCCATACAAAGCGTGACTTTCGCCATAATGGGGGATGGTCAAAATTCGATGCCTGCTTGAGCGCGGATGCCTTGTTCGCGATATGGATGTTTGATTTCACGCATCTCGGTCACCAAATCGGCAAAGTCCACCAACGCTGGCGGGGCATATCGCCCGGTGATGATGAGATGCAGCATCGGCGGCTTGTTGGCTGCCAGCCAGCCCAGCACCTCATCGGTGTCGAGCCAACCGTATTTCAGGGGATAGGTGAATTCGTCCAAAATGATGAGGTCGTATCCGCCATCCGTAATTTTTTGCTGTGCCAGTTCCCATGCGGCGACCGCACGGGCGGTGGTTTCATCCATATCCTTGCTTTTCCACGTCCAGCCGTCCCCCGTTGCATACCAGTCGATGCCCATTTTTTCAGCGGCGCGAATCTCACCGTAACGGGCATTTTCATTCTTCAAAAATTGAACCACTGCCACTTTCATCCCCCGTCCCCACGCGCGCGTCATCACCCCCAGCGCGGCGGTCGTCTTCCCTTTGCCGTTGCCCGTGTTGACGATGACCAATCCTTTTTTGATGTTTTTTGCATTTTTAGCCATATTTTTCTCCCGATTATTTTTTGAACACCTGCGCCCCGATTGCCACCCCGGCGGCGAAAAGCACAATCAACGCGGCAGTCGCATCTGCCAGACGCACCGCCCGCCGAATGGTGGCTGTCGTGAGCGGAGCGTCGCCCCCCGCCAGCGCATATACCCCCCGTTTTTCCAGCGTCACGCCGAGCGCCCCCGCCGCCGAACTCATCGTCCAGCCGGCGTTGGGGCTGTCGGTGCGGGCGTGCTGGGCGCGCATTGTTGCGATTGCCCGTTGTCCGTTCAACCCCACCCCGAATGCCGCCAGCGCCAGCAGCCAACCGCTGAGCCGCGCCGGAAACCAATTGAGCGCATCATCGGCGCGCGCGGCAAACTTGCCCAATTGCTCAAATTCGGCGGTGCGATAGCCCCACATTGCGTCGGCGGTGTTGACGAAGCGATACCCCCACACGGCGGGCAACCCGCCGACGGCGTAAGCCAGCAGGGGCGCGGCGAGGCTGTCGGTGAGATTTTCCGCCAGCGATTCGATGGTTGCTCCGGCAATTTCTGCCGCCGACAACGTTTCGGTGGGGCGGCTGACCAAGTGCCAACTGAGCAAACGCCGCGCTTCCGGCAGATTTTCGCGTGCCAGCGCCCGCATCACCGATAGTGCCGCCCGGCGCAGGTTGCGGTAGGCGAACATCGGTTTGAGCAAAAGGGGCATCATCCAAATGGCGCGGGAAAATTTCTGCTCGAAATAGCGCAGCGGCAACACGAAAATCGCCACGCCTGTCATCACCCATCCCGCGCCGAACCGGAAGCGCCGGTGTTGGGGGGCAATGGTTCTTCCCCGACGCAGCCAAGCGCCCATCGCCACCACCGGATGGACGCGGTTGGGTGGGTCGCCGCCGAGTAAATCTATTATCACAGCCAGAAAAATCGTTATTGCACGGGTCATAAGGTTTCGGGTTCAAAGTTTCAGGGTTTCAATCAGCCATCAATGGATGGTCATCACGCATCACGTTTTACGGAACACGTCACGCAGGGCATCCACCAACCGCCGATTTTCCGCCGGACGGCGGGCGGCGACGCGGATATGGTGCGGCAACCCGAAAGAGGTTGCATCGCGCACTAAAATGCGCCGGGCGAGCAATTGGCGATGTGTTTTTGCCGCATCATCCACTGCCACCAATGCGAAGGGGGTCTCAGTGGGCAAAACGGTCATCCCCAGCGCCCGCAGGTCAGTCCACAATTGAGCGGCGTGGCGGCGCAATTGCGACAGGGTGCGCTGTTGCCACACCAAACTTTCAGACTGAAAGGCGGCGATACCGGCAATCTGCGCCAATGCATTGACGCTCCACGGGGGTTGCACGGTTTTCAACGTGCCAATCACCGCCGGATGGGCGACGAGGTAGCCGAGCCGCAAGCCCGCCAGCGAAAAATCTTTGGTCAGCGAACGCAAAATGATGGTATTGGGTGCATCTTCGGCGGCGATGGGGACGGCGGTAAAATGCCGGTAGGCTTCATCCACCACCCACAATGCCTGTGGCGCAGCCCGTTGCACTCGCGCCAACGCTTCCGCCGACCATTGCTGTCCGGTGGGATTGTTCGGGTTGCACAGCCATACCCCGGCAGGCTTCAATCGCTGAAGTTCCCGCGCCACCGCATCGGGGTCAAATTGGAAATGCGGTGGCGATGAGCGCACATCCACTGTTTGCCCGCCCGCCAATTGCACCGCACGGGCATATTCGCCAAATGTAGGCGATAAAATAACGTGCCGCGAGCCGGATTGCACGTATGTCAGCGCAATTGTCTGAATGAGTTCCGCCGTGCCATTGCCGGGCAGCAGGGTGTCCACGGCATTGCCGGTGTGCCGGCTGAGGGCGGCGCGCAAAGCCAAACAATCGCGGTCGGGATAGCGTTTGAGCGCAGACGGGGTGACGGCGGCGCGCACCGCATCGAGCACGGCGGGCGGCGCGCCGTATGGGTTGGCATTACTGCTGAAATCGAGCACGTCATCGGCGGCAAGTTGATTTTCCGCCAGCACCCGGTAATCGCGTGCGCCGTGGATGGATGGGGGCAAATGAGCCAGCTCCGGGCGGGGGGTGGGAATCTGTCGCCCGGTCATTTACACTTCCCCGTCAATGATGCGCTGCAACTGCGCCATATCCAGATGAGCCGTTACATGGTCAGCCAGCCGATTGTATGCCGCGTCGCGGTCGAAGGATTGTTCCTCGCCGCGCCAACCGAGCGCACGCAACCAAGCGTGTCGAAAAGAGTCGTTTTCAAAAATGCCGTGCAGATACGTGCCCCACACGCGCCCATCGGCGGAAATCAGTCCGTCCGGGCGGGCTTCTGCACCGATGGCGCACAATGGGTATGCCTCGGCGGTGGGGGCGCTGCGTCCCATGTGAATCTCATATCCGTGGATGGCAGATTGTTGCACGGCGGCAAAGGGTTCGACCGGGGCAACCAATTTTCCTTCCACCTGCACCGTGCGTTTGTCCCCGCCGAAGGTGGTTTTCAGCGGCAGCAGTGCCAACCCGGCGGTGTCGGAACCGGGGGCGGCTTCTACCCCGTCGGGGTCGGCGATGATTTCACCGAGCATTTGATACCCGCCGCAGATGCCTGCCACGTTTCCGCCCTGCGCAGAGAATCGGCGTATTTTTTCGGCGAAGCCTGTTTTTTTCAACCACGCCAAATCTGCCAGCGTGGTTTTTGTGCCGGGCAGAATGACGGCGGCAGGATTGCCCCATTCGGCAACATATTGCACATAGCGCACCGCAACGCCCGCCTCTGCCGTCAGCGGGTCGAAATCGTCGAAATTGGAGATGTGCGGCAACCGAATCACTGCAACATCGAGCGTGTTTTTTGTAGCAAGGGCAGATGCGCCATCCAACGCCACCGAATCTTCGGCGGCAATCCCGATATTCGGCAAAAAGGGAATCACGCCGAGGGTGGGGGTGTCGAAGGCGTGGGCTTGCAACATGGTCAACCCGTCGCCCAGCAAACGGATGTCGCCGCGGAATTTGTTAATGACGAAGGCTTTTATCAATGCGCGTTCAGCGGGCTCCAACAGCACCATCGTGCCGACCAGTGCCGCAAAAACGCCGCCCCGGTCAATATCGCCCACCAGCAGGGTAGGGGCATTGACATATTGCGCCACCCGCATATTGACAATATCGCCCGCTTTGAGATTTATTTCGGCGGGACTGCCCGCCCCTTCGATGATGACCAAATCGGTGCGCGCCCGGAGACGGTCGAGCGCGGTGGTGATATGTTGCCACAGAAATGGTTTTATCGTGTGCCAATTTTCGGCGTGCAGATGTCCGTACGGTTTGCCGTTGAGCACAATTTGGCTGCGTCCGTCCGCTTCCGGTTTCAGCAAAACGGGGTTCATATCCACGTGCGGGGCAACGCCCGCCGCTTCCGCCTGCACAATGGTGGCGCGACCGATTTCATCGCCTGCCGGGGTGACACCGGCGTTCAGCGCCATATTCTGCGCCTTAAACGGGGCGACGCGATAGCCTCGGCGGGCAAAAATGCGGCACAGTGCTGTCACCAGCAGCGACTTTCCTGCGTTTGAGTGCGTTCCCATTACCATCAATGTTTTGGCAGTCATCGGTTGTCCTCATCCGGCAAATTTGAAAAAAGAGTGTAACCCAATCGGCGACAAACGCAAAACACACCCCGGGAAATTCGCCGCACCTTTTTTTGACAGCCGCATCCGGAGATTGTATCATACGGCATATTCGAATATTTCTAGATAGTTGAGGGGCTCAATTTTGAGCCATTGGGGGAAGTCCGGTGTAAGTCCGGCGCTGTCCCGCAACGGTAACGCATTCTGCGAAGCCCGATGACCCAACCTCGCCTCTGTAGTGTTAGCCTTCGAGGAAAGGTGGAACGCATTATTGCCGCATCCACCCGCCTGTTGGCGGGTTTTTTATTGCCACCGGCATATCCCCTCATTTCCTCGAAAATAAAATATGGGTCTTTAGGAATTCAGGGGGTTTGTCATTGCGAGCGAAGCGAAGTTGGAAATACCCGAAGGGTGCAATCTCTATGAACGTCAGCGGAGATTGCTTACCCCGTTGGGGCACAGGTCGGCGCAAAAAACGCGCCTCGCAATGACATTTCATAAATCCCCCCTAGATTCTGATTGAGCCTAAAATATTTCAGGAGGGTCAAGATGACCAAATTCAAGTTACGTTGGCGACAAACCGGCGCGGCATTGCTGGCAATCATGCTTCTGTCTGCCAATCAAACTGTATGGGCAAAACCTGCCCAAATGCACATCATGGAAGGCTTTCTGCCGCTGCGCTGGGCGATATTCTGGTGGGCGGTGGCTATCCCGTTTTGGGTGATTGGGTTCATTCAAATCAAAAAGATTCTGAAAGAAAAACCGGAACAGCGTTTGATGCTCGGCATGGCGGGGGGATTTGTGTTCATCCTCAGCGCGTTGAAAATCCCCAGTGTCACCGGCTCCAGCAGTCACCCCACCGGCACCGGGTTGGGGGTGATGCTCTTCGGTCCGTTTGTGGTGACCATACTGGGAACCATCGCGCTGGTATTTCAAGCATTGTTGCTGGCACACGGAGGCATTTCCACATTGGGCGCCAACTCGGTGAGCATGGCGATTGGCGGACCGTTGGTGGCATATTATTTGGTGTGGCTGCCGCTCAAAGGGCGCGTGCCCGCGTGGGTCAGCGTTTTCACCACCGCCTTCATCGCCGATTTGATGACCTATGTCATCACGTCCACCCAATTGGCGTTGGCATTTCCCAATCCGCAGACCGGCTTCTTGGGGTCGTGGCTCACTTTTGCCGGAATTTTCGCCGTGACCCAATTCCCGCTGGCAATTGCCGAAGGCATTCTCATTGTGCTGATTTTTAATTTCCTGCAAACAAACGCCGCCCCCGAATTAAAAGAACTGGGCGTGGAGGGTATCTAAAATGACCGCCGACATCAAAACACCCACCGGATTCAGCAAAAGAACCATCATCGCCGGTATTGTGCTCATCGTCATTCTGGTGACAATTCCACTGCTAACCATCCGCGATGCCGATTTTGGCGGCACAGACGACCTCGCTTCGGCTACCATTGAAACCATTGCCCCCGATTATAATACCGAATGGATTACCAATTGGTGGAAACCCGCTTCGGAAACCGAAAGCGCACTGTTCGCCCTGCAAGCGGCGGTCGGAGGCATTTTAATCGGTTACGCCGCCGGATATTGGAAGGGCAGAAACCGTGCTGATTGACCGGTACGCCTACGGCAACCGCTTGCGGCACACCGAACCCGCCTTGAAAGCGGGCATTGCGCTGACCGTGCTGACGCTCTGTCTGGCGCTGGATCATCCGTGGGCGAGCCTGTGGGCGTTGGGGTGGATGAGCCTGCTGACGGTTGCCGTGGCGCGCATCCCCGCCCGGGTCTTCGGGCGCATTCTGTTCGGCGAAAGTACCTTTCTGGCGCTGGCGACGGTGGGCATTGCCGTGACCCTCACCGTTGCCACGCCACCCGATGCCACTCTCTGGCGCTGGCACGTCGGCAGCCTGTGGATTTTCGGCACGGCAGAGGGACTTTCTGCCGCGCTGCGCACCGTTTCCCGCGCGCTCGGCGCAGTATCGGCGATGAATTTTCTGGCGCTCACCACGCCGTTGGTTGATTTGCTGGCATTGTTGCGCCGGTGGCACGTGCCGGGCGCACTGATAGACATCACGGCGATGGTCTATCGCGCCACATTCCTGCTGCTGGACAATCTGCACCGAATGCGCACGGCTCAGGAATGCCGTTTGGGCTACGTCACTGCCCGCAATTCGATGCACAGCGCGGCGCTGTTGGGCGGAAATCTGTTCATGAAAACCTTTCAACAGGGCAGACGATTGCAATATGCGCTGGATGCGCGCGGTTTTGACGGGGAATTACGGGTGCTGCCCGCGAAATATCGTTCAAATCCGGGGCTGGCGCTGTGGGGTGTCGGCGGGGTGATGGCGATGCTGGGAATGTGGAGGATACCGGTATGACCCCGGTTTTTGAATTCGCCGACGTGTGGTTTCGGCACAACGGGCAATCGGATTGCGCCCTGTGCGGGCTGACCGTGTCCATCCCATCCGGCGAAAAAATTGCTGTGGTGGGGCGCAACGGGTCAGGGAAATCGACCCTGTTTCTGCACTGCAACGGGCTGTATCGCCCGCAACAGGGACAAATCCGCTTCAATGGCGAACCACTCTCGTACACCCGCGCCGGTTTGCGGCAATTGCGCCAGCGGGTGGGCATTGTGTTTCAAAACCCCGACGACCAACTTTTCAGCGCCAGCGTGGCGCAGGACATCAGTTTCGGACCCTTGAATTTGGGGTTGAGCCAAGCTGAAACAACCCGGCGGGTGCAGCAAGCCGCCGAGTTGTGCGCCATCACCCACTTGCTTGACCGCCCGACGCACGCCCTTAGCGGCGGGGAAAAAGCGCGGGCGGCGATGGCGGGCGTGCTGGCGATGGAGCCGTCGGTGGTGCTGGCAGATGAATTGCTGTCGGCAATAGACCCGTGGGCGCGGCTGGATATTTTCGAGATTCTGCAAACCCTGCACGACCACGGCACAACCATTCTGCTGGCAACGCACGATTTGTCGGTGGTGCGCTATTGGGCAACCCATGTCATCGTTCTGCAGCGCGGCACGGTGGCATTTTCCGGAACGCCGCAGCAACTTTTGCGCAATCCTTCGCTGTTAGAGGCGACCGAATTGTCAAAAATATGGTGGACGGTTGAACTGGATTGAGAAACGTTATGACCAAACACATTCTAATCGCCGGAACACAATCGGGGGTGGGGAAAACCACGCTGACGATGGGGCTGATTGCCGCGTTGACCCGGCGCGGTTTGCGTGTGCAACCGTTCAAAGTCGGTCCCGATTATATTGACCCCACCTACCACACCTTGGCGGCGGCGCGTACCTGCCGCAATATTGACACGTGGATGGTGACGCCAGCGCGAGCGGTGGCAATGTATCGTCGTGCGGTGCAAAACGCCGATGTCACCATTATTGAGGGGGTGATGGGATTGTTTGACGGCGCAAATTACACCGACGAAAGCGGCAGTTCCGCCGAAATTGCCAAAATGGTCGGCGCGCCGGTGTTGCTGGTGTTGGATGTCGGGAAGATGGCGCGGTCGGCGGGGGCATTGGCGGCGGGTTACCTGAATTTTGATGCACACCTGAATATCGCCGGCTTCATCGCCAATCGCTGCGGTTCCGAGCGCCATTTTCGCGGGGTAAAAGTCGCCATCGAAAAAGCTACCGGCGTGCCGGTTGTCGGGTGGCTGCCCAAAGATGCCGGTCTGCACATCCCTGAACGCCATCTGGGATTAATCCCCACCGATGAACGGGGCGAGCTGACCGCTTTCATCGCCCACGCGGCGGAAATGGTGGCGCGATATTTCGACCTTGAAAAGATTCTTTCGCTGATGGGTGAAGTTTCGGTTGGTGCGGACAATCTCTCCGGGGTTGACCCACAAGCCGCCAAAAGCCAATCACCCGTGATGATTGCGGTTGCCCGTGATGCGGCATTCAGTTTTTATTATGAAGATAATCTTGATTTGCTGCGGGCGGCGGGGGCGAAGATTGCTTTTTTCAGCCCGCTGACAGACTCGCGCCTGCCCCCTCACACCACCGGCATCTATCTCGGCGGGGGATTCCCCGAACTGCACGCGGCACAATTGGCGGAAAACACATCGCTGCTGACAGCACTGCGGCAGGTGCACGCGGCGGGAATGCCCATTTTCGCCGAATGCGGCGGGTTTATGTACCTCACCGAAACGCTAATTGATTTGAATGGTCGCGCGCACCGTTTGGGGGGATTAATCCCCGGTGTCACGCGCATGCAGCCGAAATTGGCGGCGCTGGGCTATCGGCTGGTGGAAGGGGCGGCGGGAAATTTTCTGCTTCCGGCGGGCGCATCGGCGCGGGGGCACGAATTTCACTGGAGCACTTGGGACACTGTGCCGGCAGAGGTTTCACCGGCGTGGATTGTGCGCTCCCGACGTAATCCGGCGCAATCGTCACCGACGGGATACGCCCGACGAAACTTGGTGGCATCGTATCTGCATTTGCATTTCGCCGGAAATGAAAAATTAGCGCGGAATTTTGTTTCTGCGTGTCAAAAATGGAAAAGGAAAGAGAAATGACCCAACAACTCCTCATCGTCGGGCATGGCAGCCGCGTGCCGCAAGCTGTCACCGAATTCAATCAATTCGCCGATGCGGTGGCGGCTCAAATTAATATCCCCACCGCCACGTGTTTTCTGGAATTGGCAGACCCCGATTTGGCAACCGGCTTGACCGAAGCGGCGCAATCGGTGGGCGAGGGGGGCGAGGTGCTGGTGCTGCCCCTGTTTCTGGGCGGCGCGGCGCATCAGAAAAACGATGTCGCGGCGGCTATCCATTGGGCGCGGGCGCAATTCCCCGCCGTGAATTTTCATTACGGCACACCGTTGAGTCCGCACGCCAATTTGGTCACACTGACCGCCCATCGGGTGGAAGATGCCCTCATCGCTCAACCTGACGCTCTGCCCGCCGAGGAAACCGCCGTGCTGGTGGTGGGGCGCGGCAGCAGCGACCCCGCCAGCAACGCCGAAATCGCCCGCACTGCCCGGCTGCTGTGGGAAAAACGTCCGTACCGAACGGTGGAATATGCTTTTCAAGCCGTGGCGCATCCCAAAGTGGCAGACGGCTTACAGCGGTGCATCGCGTTGGGGGCACGGCAAATTGTGGTGATGCCCTATCTGCTTTTCACCGGCAAAGTGGATGAAGCCATCCGCGCCATCGCCGACCGTTTCAGCCGCGAGCACCATTTGCCCGTGCTGACCACCGAATATTTGAACGCACACCCGTTGGTGGTGGGTGTCGCCGTGCAACGGGTGCAGGAAATGCTCAACCGAACAGCCGCGATGACCTGCGACCTCTGCAAATATCGCCACCCGATGGCGGGCTATGAGCATCAGGTGGGCGCGGAACAGCACACCCATCACCTGCACGGCGGTTCGGCACACCGGCACGAGCATCACCATCACCATCACGGATGGGCGCGTAAAACGTGATGCGTGAAACGTGAAACGTGTTTGCCGCTTCTGACGGCTGACCGCTATTTTACAACCCTGAAACTTGAAACTTTGAACCCGAAACCAAAAATGACCGCACACATCTATTTTATCGGCGCGGGACCGGGCGACCCCGACCTGCTGACCCTCAAAGCCCAAAAAATCATCGCTGCCGCTGAGGTAGTGATTTATGCCGGTTCGCTGGTCAATCCGGCAATTTTGGCGCACGCTCGCCCCGATGCCGAAATTCACAACAGCGCCGGGCTGAATCTGACCGCGCAAATCGAAATTATGCGCACGGCGGCGGCGCAGGGGAAAACGGTGGCACGGTTGCACACCGGCGACCCCACCCTTTACGGCGCAACGCTGGAACAGATGCGTGAATTGTCACGGCTTGATATTCCATATTCGGTTGTACCGGGGGTGTCGTCAGCGTTTGCCGCCACTGCCGCCCTCAAAACCGAATTGACCGCGCCGGGGCAGACGCAGACCATCATCTTCACCCGTGTGGCGGGGCGAACCCCCGTGCCGGACACGGAACGTCTGCGCGATTTGGCGGCGCACCGCACCAGCATCGTCCTTTTTCTCAGCGCGGGAATGGTGGCAAAAGTGGTGGATGAACTGCTCGCCGCCGGATACCCGCCGCATACCCCCATCGCAGTGGTTTACCGCGCCAGTTGGGACGATGAATTGGTGTTGCGCGGCACGCTGGAAACCATCGCCGCGCAGACAGAATCCGCCGAAATCACCCATCAGGCGCTCATCATCGTCAGCCCGGTGCTGGAAAAAAATACCGCCGCCGCCGATTCACACCTGTATGGCGCGGCGTTCGCCCCAATCGCCCGCACCGACCGCCCGGCAATCGTCGCGCTCACCCGGCGCGGCACGGAAACCGGCTTGCGGCTGCACCGCGCCTTCGGAGACAGCACCCTGTACGCGCCCGCCCGCTTCCTGCCCGCCGACCCGCCCGCCGATACCGAAGGCTACACTCTTTCGGTACGGCAGGTGCTGCACCGCGCCTTCCGCCGGCATTCGGCGATGGTCTGCATTATGGCGAGCGGGATTGTGGTGCGCGAACTCGCGCCGGTGCTGCGCAGCAAACATACCGACCCGGCAGTGGTGGTGATGGACGAGCAGGGGAGAAATGCCATCAGCCTGTTGAGCGGGCACAAAGGGGGCGCGAACCTTCTGGCGCAGCGAATCGCGCAGTTGCTCGGCGGACGGGCGATTCTCACCACCGCCAGCGACGGGCAACGCCTGCCCGCGCTCGATTTGCTGGGGGAAAGATACGGTTGGCAGTTGGAAGCGGGTGGCGATATGACCGCCGTTATCGCGGCAATGGTCAATGGCGAACCGGTGGGCGTTTTTCAGGACGGCGGCGATGAAACTTGGCTCGCCGACCTGCCGCCGCACGCCACCCGTCACCCCACCGGCGAGGCGCTCATCGCCGCCCGCCCCAATGCCGCCATCATCGTTTCCCCGCGCATCCTGCCCGCCGACCTGCGCCGCACCATTGCGCGCGTCATCGTTTATCGTCCGCCCGTGCTGGCGGTCGGGGTGGGGTGCAATCGGGGCACACCGGCAGAAGAGATTATCAGCGCGGTGACGGAAACGCTGGCACAAGCGGAACTGTCGCCGTTGAGCATCGTCACCCTTGCCACCATCGAAGACAAAGCGGACGAAATCGGCTTGCTGGAAGCCTGTCGGCGGGAAAATTGGCGGTTGCAGATTTTCACCCGCGCCGACATTGCCGCAGTGAAAAACTTGCCCAACCCGTCGCCGTGGGCGATGAAAGCACTCGGCGTGCCCGGTGTGGCGGAACCGGCGGCACTGCTGGCGGCAAAAGCCGACACGCTGCTGGTTGAAAAACGGAAATTCGCCAACGTCACGGTTGCCGTGGCGCAGTATATGCCGGGAAGGTGATGCGTGAAACGTGAGGATTGCCATTCTGAAACTCTGCAACTTTGAACAGGAGAAAGTCAATGTCAACATTGGAAAAAACCATTCAATCTATTTCTGCGCCGGATGAAACCGCGATGGCGCAAGCCGCCGAGCGCCAAGCGCAACTGACCAAACCCGCCGGAAGTTTGGGCTTGCTGGAAGAAGTTTCCATTCGGGTAGCGGGTATCACCGGCGAACTCGACCCCCCGCTCGACAAAAAACACGTGGTGGTGAT
>JAJRSQ010000283.1 GCA_024278725.1 Chloroflexota bacterium | reverse complement strand
GCAGGGTATATTGCCGAGCGGTGTAGCGCACGATGTTCCACCACAATTCGCCCGCTTTGATGACCCCGCCCCCCAGAATCACCCGTCGGGGGTTCATCAGGGTGATGGCGTTGCCGATTCCCTGCCCCAAAAACCGCGCCGAGTCGGTGAGGATTTGGCGCGCCAGCAGATTTCCCCGTGCGGCGGCATCGCTGATATGCGCGGCGGTCACTTCATGCGCCGAAATGCCCAGTATCTCCAGCATCGCCATCCCGTCCGCGACGTTGGCGTCAATCATTCGCCGCGCCCGCCGAGCGATGGCGGTGCCGCTCGCTTCCGCTTCCACGCAGCCCCGTTTGCCGCACACGCAGGGCATGCCGCCGGGGTTGACCACCGTGTGCCCGATTTCACCCGCCATGCCGTTTGCCCCGCCGTAAATTTTTCCGCCAATGATCCAGCCCCCGCCCACGCCGGTGCTGACGGTGAGATAGAGCAGGGGGTCGGCGTTTTTGCCCGCGCCGAAACGATATTCCCCCAGCGCGGCGATGTTGGCATCGTTTTCGATGGCTGTCGGCACGCCAAATTCGGCGCGGAGGTTATCGCGCAGGGGGACGTTTTCCCACCCGCTCACGTGGTGCGAGAGGCGCACCAGCCCGGCGGCGGCATCCACGGGACCGCCGAAGCTCACTCCGATGGCGGCGGGGTCGCCCGTTTCGGCGATGAGGTCGCGCGCCATATCGAGCATGGTGCGGTATTCCATCGTGCCGTCGGCGTCTTCCGGCGTAAAAATACGGCGATGAGCCAGCCAGTGTTGTGTTCCTGCCTCGGTCATCGCCGCGCTGAGTTTTGTTCCGCCAAAATCAAGGGCGAGAATTAGAGGTGGCATTGGTACTCCTCCGGAAGCCTTGGGTGGTCAGTTATCAGCTATCAGCCGTCAGCTATTAGCTTTCAGCTATTAGCTTTCAGCTATTAGCTTTCAGCTATTAGCTTTCAGCTTTCGGCTGACTGCTGACTGCTGACCACCGACCGCTGACCGCTGAAAATCACATCATTGCCGGGCGGGTGTCGCCCATCATGGAAAGGTAGAGCATGTGGGTGATGATGAGGTGTCCGTCTTCAATTTGCGCCATTGAATCGGTGGGGACGATGACGCTCACGTCTGCCAGCGCCTGCATTTTCCCCCCGTCGCGCCCGCCGAGCGCCACGACGGTGACGCCGTTTTCCTTCGCCCATGCCATTGCCTTGAGGACGTTGGCGGAGTTTCCGCTGCCGCTGAATCCAATCAGCACGTCGCCGGGCTGCGCCAGCGGTTTGAGCTGTTCCACAAAAATGCGGCTGTAATCCCAGTCGTTGGCAATCGCCATGATGATGGGCATATTGTCGGTGAGGGGCACGCATTTCACCGGC
The DNA here is from genome assembly GCA_024278725.1 of Chloroflexota bacterium. Classification (GTDB taxonomy): domain Bacteria; phylum Chloroflexota; class Anaerolineae; order 4572-78; family 4572-78; genus JANTHQ01. The sequence continues at coordinate 2,684 of JAJRSQ010000283.1, read as the reverse complement.
GGTTTGCCGTCCTGCATGGTATTTTTGATGATGTCGTTGGCGAAATGCGACGCCGTCGCGCCGCTGCCGCCATTGCCTGCCAGAAAGATGGTGTTGCCATTTTCGCGGGCGCGATTCAAAATTTGCACCACCGCGTCGATGTCTGCCACCGGCATTTTCTGCATAATTTCGATTGTTTCATTTAAGTAAGTGCGGATGAGTTTCATCGCTTGTGCCTCCGCTATTGCGAATCTAAACAGGATGTTGGTTGAATCGTAAGGGCGAACCTGTGTGTTCGCCTGTTCGGGCAGACACATCGGTCTGCCCTACTGCCGGCTTGCTTCGTGCCGCCATTGTTTTATGGTGTCCCACGCTTCTTCCGGGTCTTTGCCCATTACCCACAGCAGGGCGTAAATCTGACCCTGAACGTTTGCCAGCATAATTTCATCGTGTTCGTAAAAGGCGAGTTTCTCTTTGAGAATGTTCAGCATGAAACTGATTTCCTGCATTTGCTTCATTGGTTGCCCTCCTTGGCGAGCCGCGCCCGCCAAATTACCGCCAGAAATATCAATGCGCCGGTGCTGTCTATCAGTACATCCCACACTTGTCCGTGCCGACCCGGCACAAAAGTTTGGTGCCATTCGTCACTAATAGCGTACCCTAAAGTGAGCATCAGGGCAAGCGGCATACGGTTTTTTGTCGCAATTTGGGTGGTGTTCAGCGCGTTGAGCCACAGCCCGAACAGGATGGCGTAGGCGGTGGCATGCGCGAGCTTTTTGACCACCAAATCGACCCACGAGGTGGGAATTTGGGGGAGTTGAGGTTGGTTGGAAACGAAGAAAATCGCCGCCATCCAGCCGATGAGCAGGAGCCAGCGCATCCACGGGCGGCGGTATATCGGTTGCGGTGATGGCATGGTTTTGGTCATTGGCGGGCGATGGCGGTTTGATAGGCGGCTTCCACCGCCGAAATGAGTGTGTTCCAGTTGAATTTTTCGTTGATGGTGCGCATAGCGAAAACGGCGAACATTTCCTGCAACGCCTCGTGCGTCAACAGGGTGGTGATTGCCTCTGCCATCGCGCGGGCATCCCCGGCGGGGACGAGAATCCCGCTTTCATTTTGGCTGATGTATTCCCGGTTCTGCCCCACATTGCTGGCGACCACCGGCACGCCCGCCGCCAGCAGGTCAATCAGTTTGACTGAACATTTGGTGCGGTTCAACGGGGTGTCGTCGTAGGGGTACACGGCGATGTTGGCGGCGGAGAAGTAATCCGGCAGCGCCGATTGTTCGACCCAACCGGCGAAAATCACGCGGGTTGCCAGCGGGGTATCGGCAATCATCCGGCGGAGTTTTTCATCCTCCCCGAAGAGTCCCGTGCCGACCACCAGCCAGCGCGCCGACGGCAGTTGCCGGTGGACATCGCGCATCACATCCACCAAAAAAGGGAGGTTGAATTCAAAAAAGCGGGTGTAGAGCAGTATCAGCGGCGTGCCGTGCAAGCCGTGCCGTGCCCGCACCGCGCCGTGATATTCCCGCCCGACGTCTTTTTGTTCGGGGTGTTTCGATAGCGCGGAGTATGGCGGATAATCTTGCGGCTCCGGCGACCCGGCGGTGACGAGGTGCATGATGTTGCGATGAAGGGACAAAACGCGCCCCGCCGCGATGTTTCCGGGCAGCGAACGCACGCCATTCGGCACATAAAATATTGTTTCGGGCGCAACGCCCAGCGTTTCGGTGAAGGATTGCAGGGTTTTGCTGGCGACGGTCACGGCGTCGGCGTGGGTGAGTCCCCACGGTTCCTGCCATGAAAAGAGCAACTTCTGCGCCCGCGAATACGGTTCCAGCGCATTCCACGCGCGTTCCCAGTCGTCTTCATCCACCACCAGCCCGACGCGGTGTCGCTTGAGCCGTTTGAGGGTGTGCAAAAACAGGTGCGCCAGCCCGGCGTATGCCTTCGGTTTAAAAAGATGGATGATGTCCGGTTGCCGTTGCAGCGCATGTTTCACCAGCCAACGAGTCAGCGCGAGGTGAAACAGGGGGGCGGGGAAAGTTGGCAACGGCGCGTGGACGATTTCCACACCGGCATCGGTGGTGATTTGACCGGCGTCTTCCGGGCTGTCCCAGGGCGGCACAATCAGCGTCACCCGATGTCCCCGCCGCACCAGCGCCCGCGCCATCGGCAGGGCACGCTCGCGCATGGTGCTTTTCTTTTTCAACCCGAAGGGACCAATCATCACCACATTCATCGCTATTGTCCCTGATAGACGGCGACGTTTTTCTGATGTTCCTCATACGTTTCGGCGAAGATATGCCGCCCTTCCCCGTATGCCACAAAGAATAAAAAGTTGGTGTCGGCGGGTTCCAGCACGGCGAGGATGGAATTAATGCCGGGGTTGGCGATGGGACCCGGCGGCAATCCGGGGTTCAGGTAGGTGTTGTACGGCGAATCGACGCCGGAATATTCATCGAGGGTGACGGGCGTTTTCCACCACTGCCCGCTGTCGGGCTGATAGCCCATCGCGTATTGCACGGTGGGGTCGGCTTGGAGGTACATGCCCTGTTGCAGCCGGTTGAGGTAGACGCTGGCGATGATGGGGCGCTCGTCGTCGAAGACGGCTTCCCGTTCCACAATCGAGGCGAGGGTCAGCACATCGTACAGTTTCAGCCCGCGCCGCGCCGCCAGTTCGATGGCGTTGGCGGGGAG
>JAJRSQ010000282.1 GCA_024278725.1 Chloroflexota bacterium | reverse complement strand
TCCAAATGGCAGCCCAGCCCACTCACCTTGCTCTCGGTTGCACGCTCGCCTAGCCGGGCACGTTACCGTACCCGCTGGTAGGCTCTTACCCTACCCTTTCACCCCTTACCGGAAACCCGGCTGGACTGCTCTCTGTTGCGGTTGTAGTCGCTACGCGCTGTTGCGGCAGCGCCCTCACTTACGGTTTCATGAGGCAACTGTGCCGAACGAAGTCGGCTGAGAGTCGGGAAGTTCCTCTGCCGGATAAACCGACAGCGACGGTTCGCCTTATTTACTTTTGTTAAAAAACAGGCGTCCTCGAGAGGACTCGAACCTCTAACCTCTTGGTCCGCAACCAAGTGCTCTATCCGTTGAGCTACGAGGACACACCTTCAAAAACAGGCAGATTATAGCACTGTTGGGACGTTGTGTCAATTGAACTGCGCAAAATTACAGGATGCGGGTCTCGGTTAAATACGCCAAAACCTGTTCGACAGCCCAGTGCCATTCCTGCCATTGCGGTTCAAACATGCTTGATTCGATGAGTTCCACCACCGCATCAGCGTTGATGCTCGACGCGCCGGTGCCATGTGTGGCGCTGGCGATTGCCCCCAGAGCATTGCCCAAAACCCCCGATGCTTCCCAACTGAGTCCCACCATTCGCGCCAATAGCACCCCGGCATTAAAGCTATCCCCCGCCCCGGTGGTATCCTTCACCTGAATGTTGAATGCCGGCAGTGAAAAGGTGTTCTTTTCGTACGAAATCAGGCAGCCCTTGCTCCCGCGCTTCACCGCAACCGCTTTGACGCCCGCATCAAACATCACTTTCAGCGCGTCATCCAAATTCATCTGACCGCTCAACAGCATTAATTCCTGCTCATTCGGGAAAAAGACATCTATTTTGGGCAACAGCGATTTGATGCGTTTTCCATAACGCATGGCAGGTTCCGGGTTGGGGTCAAGGCTGATGCGACAGTGGTTCTGCCGCGCGAGTTCCAACGCTTGCACGGCGGCATCCTGCTGGGGCTGCGCCAACAGCGCATACCCGGAAAAATGATACCATCGGGCGTTGGCAAAGTACGTTTCCCATTCCGGCTTCGGGGTGGTGAACACATTTGCGCCGCGAGAGGCGAACATGGTACGCTCGCCGTCGGAATTCACCACTATGTAAATGAGTCCGGTGCTGACCACATGGTCAATTTGGATGAGACTTTTATCCACCCCGATATTTTCGAGGTCTTGCAGCACCTGAGTTGCCAGCACGTCCGCGCCGATGCGCCCCAGAATGCCCACATCACCACCCATATTCGCCAAAGCCAACGAGGTTGTGACCACTGAACCGCCTGTGTGGAACTCTACCGAAGTGGCGACTCCTTCGCCCCCGCGAGTAGGATACGCCGGAATTGCGGCGCTCACATCAATATTAATATCACCTAATAAGATAACATCGGGCATAAAACTCCTGTATTCATCCTATAATACAAAGTCGGATTATACGCCTAAACCCATTAAAGGTCAATTGAAATGGGAAGTTGAACGGTAAATTGGCTACCCTTTCCCTCGGCGCTTTTAACCGAGATTGTGCCGTGGTGCGATTCCACCAACCCTTTGACAATCGAAAGCCCGATGCCCAGACCATCAAACCGGCGGGTGAGCGAGGGTTCCGCCTGATAGAAATCTTCAAATATTTTTCCGATGCGGTCTTTCGGAATGCCGACGCCGGTATCGGCGATGCGGATATATATCTTTTGGGCTTTGCGCGCCAATTCAATGAAGATAGCGCCCCCTTCCGGTGTGAATTTCACCGCATTGGAAATGAGATTCGCCACTACCAAATAGATTTTTTGGCGGTCGGCTTCAATGTTCACCGGGTCATCCCCTTCGGAGAATTTTGTTTTCACCCGCAACGCTTTGGCAGCAAAAAGGGTATCGAATTCTGCCACCACTTCCGCCACCAGTTCGCGCATCGAAAAAATTTCCACATCGAGCGCAACATCTTGCGCCTTGATATGCCCCAGATTAATCATATCGTCAATCAGGTTGCGCAATTTGAGCGCAGAAGAAAGTACCATCTCCAATTGTTCGCTGGCATGTCCGCTCACTTCATCCTGCAAAAACGAGGCATACCCCAAAATCACCGCCAACGGGGTGCGCAGTTCATGCGATGCCAGATTCACAAAGTCGGTTTTGAGCTGCTCCACCTCTTCCAGCTTGCTGTAAGCGTGCTGAATGTCGCGCCAGAGGCGAGCATTTTCAATCGCCACTGCCACATGCGATGCCAACGTGGTAGCGATTTGAATATCATCCTGTGTGAAACCGATGTCATCCTGCTTGTTGAGCAATTCCAGCACGCCAATCACCTGACGTTTGATAATGAGCGGCACACCCAAAATTGAGCGGGTTTGAAATTCACTCAACTCGTCAACCTGTTGATTCCACCGCGGGTCATCCTGCACACTTCGGATGAGCATGGGACGCCCTTTTTTAAAAACCCATCCGGCAATACTGCCATCCAACGGCACGGGAATACCCACCAGCTTTTCGGCAACGGTTGAGATGGTCGCCGGAATGAATTTCAATTCACCGGCATCTTCATCATACAATAACAGCGAACAGGCTTCCGTGTTGGTCAACCCGGTTGCCACCTGGGTGATGCTCTTCAGCAGGGCGTCCAAATCCAGCGTGGAGTTGAGCGTTTGGCTAACTTTGGCAATACGCTCCAAATAGGCGACACGATATTCCAGATGTGCCACCTTTTCCTTGTATTGTTCGATGATACTTTCGTAGTTGTTTTTGTCTGAGTTGTCCAGATATTTTAGCATCGCGTTTACTGGCGCGTGGATGATGTGGTTTGAACTTCGTTCCACCATAAATTATACCATAGATGAGATGCATCGCATAACATCCCGGTAAAATGCGCCGTATACGCGGCGGAAAGGCTATTTCCGTTTCTCCGGATATAACCCCAGCACGCCGTCCTCCGAGGCGTCACAGATGCCCCGCTCGGTGATGAGCGCCGTCACCAGCCGCGCCGGGGTCACGTCGAAGGCGAAATTCGCCGCCGGGCTATCTTCCGGGGTGAGCAACACGCTGACCACGTCATCGCCGTATTGCCCGTTGATGGTTTTCACTTCGGTGGCATCGCGCTGTTCGATGGGAATTTCCTTCACGCCGTCCCGTTTCATCCAGTCAAAAGAAGATGACGGCAGCGCCACATAAAACGGCACGCCGTTATCGTGCGCCGCCAACGCCTTCAAATAAGTGCCGATTTTATTGGCGACATCGCCGGTGTACAGCGTGCGGTCTGTGCCCACAATCACCATATCAACCATCCCGTGCTGCATCAGATGCCCGCCAACGTTATCGACGATGACCGTGTGCGGCACGCCGTGCTGGTTCAGTTCCCATGCGGTGATGCGCGCGCCCTGATTGCGCGGGCGGGTTTCATCCACCCAGACATGTACGGGAATGCCCCGGTCATGCGCGGCGTAAATCGGGGCGGTGGCAGTGCCGTAATCCACAAAAGCCAGCCAACCCGCGTTGCAGTGCGTCAGAATATTCACCGGCGCGCCATTTTTGCGGCGGCTGATTTCTTCGATGAGCGTCACGCCGTGTTCGCCGATGCGGCGGCAAAACTCGGCATCTTCATCGGCGATGGTCTGCGCGGTGGTTTTTGCGGCGGCAATCTTCGCCGAGATGTCATCGCCCGCGGCGGCAATGGCGTCCAATTGCCGCTGAACCGCCCATTCCAAATTAACCGCCGTGGGACGGGTGGCTTTCAGCGTCTCACCGGCGGCGATGAGTTGCGCCGTGAAGGCTTCAGGTGCGTTTTTTGGGGCGTGCAGCGCGGCGAGGTACATCCCGTAGCCTGCCGTCGCTCCAACCAGCCCTGCGCCGCGAATGTGCATATCTTTGATGGCGCGGGCAACGTCCGACACAGTGGTCAAATCTTCCACCACAAATTTATGCGGCAGGGGGCGTTGGTCAATAATCTGCACCACCGCATCGTCGTCATTTTTCAGCCAAATTGTCCGGTAATGCGTTCCATGAACATTCATCGAATTTCCTCCCGTGTGTGCGATATATGGTCGCATTATTATATCGGTTTCAGCCCGTTCCGTAAAAATCAGGGGGGATGTCCAACGCTCAAATGCGGGGTGCTGCGGATTAGACGCAGGCGGCAATCAACGTCTCAAGGGGAGGATGGGACGGGGCATCGGTGCGGAGGTGCACCAAAAATTCTTTGTTGCCCGCCGGTCCCGTGATGGGAGAGGCAATCAGCCCCACCGGCGCGAGCGATTGCGTTTCCACCCAACTCAGAATTTCGGTCAGCACCGATTGGTGAATCTCAGCGTCGCGGATGACGCCCCCCGCGCCCACATCATCCCTTTTTGCCTCAAATTGCGGTTTTATCAGCGCCACCACCGCCGCAGAGGGTTGCAACCATTTTTTCACGGCGGGGAGCAAACGTTTCAGGGAGATGAATGAAGCGTCAATCACTGCCAGCGCAATCGGCTCCGGGAGGGATTGCACGTGCCGGGCGTTGGTGCGTTCCATCACCACCACACGGGAGTCGGTGCGGAGTTTCCACGCCAAATCGCCGTAGCCGACATCAATGGCGTACACTTTTTTCGCGCCCCGCTGAAGCAGCACGTCAGTGAAGCCGCCGGTTGATGCGCCCACATCGGCGCAGATGGCATCGGTGGGGTCAACGGAAAACGCATCCAGCGCCGCCGCGAGTTTTATCCCCCCCCGACTGACATAGGGGCGTTTGGTTTTGGTTTCAATGGGCGCGGCGGTATCAATGCGCGTGCCGGCGGTGGTGATGCGCCGGCGGTTCACCATCACTTCCCCGGCGAGAAGCATCGCCAGCGCATGTTTTTTGTCGCGGGCGAATCCGCGCTCAATTAGCAGGTCGTCAATGCGTTTTTTGGGCATCCGGTAATCTCGTGATACAGTTTGCACATCATCTGAGAATGGGGTATAGTGCGCCGTACCATATATTTCAGGAGTGTTTGTTGTGCTGATTGCGTTACTGAAAACAATGCGCCCCAAACAGTGGGTTAAAAACGGTGCGGTCTTTGCCGCGCTGGTCTTTGATGAAAAGTTGTTCAATCCGGATTATTTTTGGCACACGCTCACCGGCTTTGTGCTGTTGAGTCTGGTGTCCGGCACGGTGTACATCATCAACGATTTGGTGGATGCGGAAAAAGACCGCGCCCACCCCAAAAAGAAATTTCGTCCCATCGCTTCCGGTGCGTTGAGCCGGAAATTGGCAATAACGATGGCGGTTCTGCTCCCGCTGGTGGTCATCCCCCTGAGCTACCTGCTGGATGTGAAATTCGGGCTGCTGATGACGCTGTACCTGCTGATACAGCTCGCTTATTCCTTCAAGCTGAAGCATATGGTGATTATTGATGTGCTGACCATCGCCGCCGGATTCGTCATTCGGGTTGCCGCCGGGGTGGTGCTGATTGATGTGGCACGGTTTTGGCCGTGGCTGTATGTGGTCACCACGCTGCTCTCGCTCTTCTTGGGGTTCGGCAAGCGGCGGCAGGAATTGATTTTGGCGCAGAATGGGGTAAAAAACACCCGCGCCATTCTGGACGATTATAATCTGCTTTTTTTGGATAATATGATTATGATTGTCTCCGCCACCACGGTGATGGCGTATTCGCTGTACACTTTCAGCGCGCCGAATCTTCCCCCCAACCATTTGATGATGCTGACCATTCCGTTTGTGATATACGGTATCTTCCGCTATTTATACACGCTGCACGTGCTGAATGGCGGCGGCGATCCGTCGGAGATGCTGTTGGAAGACCGTCCGCTGCAAATTACGGTGGTGTTGTGGGGGCTGGTGATTGTGTCGATTTTGTATCTATTTTAGCACGAATACCCAAACACGAAAAGGCAACCCCTCCGATGCGGATGGAGGGTGTTGCCTTTTTTGTTTGATGAAACCAACGCGATTTAACGTTTGGTGTATTGCGGGGCTTTGCGGGCGCGTTTGAGTCCGGGTTTTTTCCGTTCCTTCACGCGGGCATCGCGGGTGAGCAACCCATGCTGGCGCAGGGTGCGTCGCAATTCCGGGTCATCTTTCAACAGGGCGCGGGCAATGCCGAGGCTCACTGCGCCGGCTTGTCCGGTCACACCGCCGCCACTGACTTTGACGCTCACATCAAACCGCCCTTCGGAGTCGGTGACTTTTAACGGGGTCAGAATCGTGCGCAAATCAATATCGCGGCTAAAATATTGGTCCGCCGGTTTGCCGTTTACCACAAAAACGCCTTCACCGGAAAATAGGCGAACTCGCGCGGATGATTGTTTGCGCCGTCCGATTGCTTCAATATATTTACCTTCCATAGCCATAAACCGATTCTCCCTGTTTACAATTCTAACGGCTCAGGGTTCTGAGCAGCGTGCGGGTGGTTCGGACCCGCATAAACTTTCAATTTTTTGTACATTGCACGCCCCAGTTTACTTTTGGGCAACATGCCTTTCACCGCCGCTTCAATCACACGTTCCGGGAATCTTCTGAGTTGGTCGCGCAGGGTGATTTCTCTTAAGCCACCGGGGTAGCCGGAATGCCGGTAGTATTTTTTCTGGTCGAGTTTGCGACCGGTTGTCTGTACTTTTTCGGCATTGATGACGATGACAAAATCGCCGCAATCCACGTGAGGCGTGTAGATTGGTTTGTGTTTGCCGCGCAGAATCGTGGCAATTTGGGTAGCCAAGCGCCCCAGGGTTTTGCCCTGTGCGTCTACCACATACCATTTGCGTTCTACGTCTTGTGCTTTGGCACTATATGTTTTCACGGTACCACTTCTCCTAATCAGGGTTAAATCCCAACAAAATCAATACATAACATTTATCAGACACAATCCACACGCCGCAGACGGGGCTCCTGCTTTGGCGCGGTCTTTGGTCTTCAAAATGGTTTTCACATCTTCGACGTTCATCTCGCCTAAACCAACCATCAGCAATGTGCCGACAATTCGGCGCACCATGCGGTACAAAAAAGCATTGGCAGTGATGTAGAAGTATACATCGGCGTTATTGGTGCGCCATTCCGCCTGCGTGATGGTTCTGACGGTGTTGTCACCCTGCGGGGGGCGACCAAACGCGGCAAAATCATGCGTGCCCAACAGCTGTTGGCTGGCTTCCTGCATTCGCGCCACATCAAGCGGTTGGGCAATATGCAGGGCATAGCGACGGCGCAAAACGTCAGGCAAGGGTTGGTTGATGATGGTGTATCGGTATTGCCTGCTTTTGGCATCAAAACGCGGATGAAAGCCGGTATTGGTTGTTGTTAATGTTTTTACAACAATGTCTTGCGGCAAATTGGCGCGCAGTGCGCGATGCAAGGCGTCGGTGCTGTGTTTCCAATTCGCCGTAAAACTGATGACCTGTCCGGTAGCGTGTACGCCGCTATCGGTTCTACCTGCCGCCAGAATTCGGATGGATGTTTGCGTGATTGTCTCTAATGCCGCTTCTATTTCACCCTGAACGGTTCTGCCACTGGCTTGAATTTGGTATCCCAAAAAGTCAGTGCCATCATAGGCGATAATCGCTTTGTACGTTAATAACGGCACGGTTCCGGCAGCGAGTCCACTTACTCTTCGTAATCAATCAGTTCAATCAATGCCATCGGCGCGGCGTCACCTTTGCGCGGACCCAGTTTGTAAATACGGGTGTACCCGCCATTGCGGTCACGGTACAGGTCGGCAATTTCGGTGAACAATTTTTGCTGCACTTCCGGGTCATACAACCGACCGGCAACCAGACGGCGGGCGTGCAAATCGCCACGTTTCGCCAGCGTGATGAGCTTTTCAGCCACGGGGCGCAACGATTTCGCTTTGGCTTCGGTGGTTTGGATGCTTCCATGTTTGAATAATTCTGTCGCAAGTCCCCGCAACAGCGCTTTACGCTGGGCGGTATTGCGATTCAGTTTTCGACCGGCTACATGATGTCGCATTTGTTACATTCCTCCAAGTTCTACGCAAGAAACTCAGCCACCGGAGCGCGACGCGGCAATGATGCTTTCATCCACGTCATCCAGCAAGCCTTTTTCTTCCAAACGGTCAATGAGTTCATCCAGCGATTTTTGTCCAAAATTCCGAATCGCCAAAATCTCATCAGGACCTTTGCGTAATTTTTCCAGTATTTCGCCCACTTGAGTGATACCGGCACGTTTGAGGCAGTTGTATGCCCGCACCGTCAATTCAAGGTCTTCGATGGGGGTATCCTGCACGTGCGACACGGGGGCTTCTTCAACAACAACTTCTTCCGGCTCTTCCTGTACGGTGATGTTGGCAACCAGCGAGAAATGCTGCACCAACAACCGCGCCGATTCTCGCAACGCATCATAGGGGGTGATGGTTCCGTCGGTGGTGACTTCCATGATGAGTTTATCGTAATCGGTCGCCTGCCCGACGCGCGCGCGTTCAACTTTGAAGTTGGCTTTCCGCACCGGGCTGAAAATTGCGTCCACCGGAATTTCACCGATGGGCAATTTTCCGCGTTCTTCTGCCGGAGAATATCCGCGCCCCATTTCCACCATCAATTCGATGTCCAATGCCGCTTCGCCGGAATCGCCGGTGAGCAGTTGCAAATCGGGGTTGACAATTTCCACGTAAGGCGGACATTCCAAGTCTCCGGCAGTCACCACCCCTTCACCCTGAACTTCCACCCGCAAACGGGCGGTTTCATTTTGATGAAGGATGACGCGAAGCTCTTTCAGGTTCAGAATCAACCCGGTCATGTCTTCACGCACATGCGGAATGTCGGAAAATTCATGATGCACCCCGCTCACTCGCACGGATGAAACGGCTGCGCCCGTCAGCGATGAAATCAGCACGCGGCGCAGTGCATTCCCCAATGTCACCCCATACCCCGGTTCCAGAGGGCTAATATTGAATCGACCAAAATTTCTGGTTGAAGATTCGGTTTCAACTTTTGGTAAAACAAAACCTAATTCAGACAACAGTACACCCTCCACTAGTCTCTTTTATCAAGGTTGATTGATAAAAGGGTAATTCGTTTGCTTCCAAATATTTCATATCAACGATTTTTAGCGGCTGTAGTACTCAACAATCAGTTGTTCGTTGAGGGTGAAATCAATATCTTCTCGGGTGGGTTCTGCCACAACCGAGCCGGCAAAATTTGCAGCATCGATAGTGAGCCATCCGGGAACTTTCGAACCGTCAATTGTTTGGACACGTTCTTTAAAGTAAGCGTTGCCCTTGCTTCTATCGCGCACGACGATTTGGTCGCCGGGTTTTACAAGGAATGAGGGGATGTTGGTTTTGCGACCATTCACGTCAAAATGACCGTGACGAACCAGTTGGCGAGCTTGCGCCCGCGAGTCGGCAAAGCCAAGGCGGAATACCACGTTGTCCAAACGGCTTTCCAAAATAACCAAAAGGTTTGAGCCGGTAACGCCTTTCATTCGCTTGGCGCGTTTGAAATACCGGCGGAATTGCTTCTCGAAAACGCCATAAATGCGACGCACTTTTTGTTTTTCACGAAGCTGGTTACCGTAATCGGATTCTTTGGCGCGGAAACGGCGTACCGGACCCGGCGGGTGCGGTCGGCGTTCCATTGCGCATTTGGGAGAATAGCAACGGTCTCCCTTCAGAAACAGCTTTTCGCCTTCACGGCGGCATAATCTACATACAGCTTCAGTATATCTAGCCAATTTGTCCTCCTGTTTTCGTGAGGTTTACGGGTATGGCTCCGTCCTTTCATCCCCCACGTAATGCCATTAAAAATTCTTTGCTGATATTATTTTTACAGCCCAATCATACAAAAATGATGCGCACACGTCTTAAACGCGGCGTTTTTTCGGCGGGCGACATCCGTTGTGCGGAATGGGGGTGACATCGGTAATGGATCTCACCTTCAACCCGGCGGCTTGCAATCCGCGAATTGCGGCTTCGCGCCCCGGTCCGGGACCTTTCACAAAAACATCTACCTCGCGCATGCCATGTTCGCTGGCGGTTTTGGCGGCAGAAGTCGCCGCAATCTGCGAAGCATACGGTGTGCTTTTGCGTGAGCCTTTGAAACCACTCGTACCGCCACTATACCAGCACAGCGTGTTCCCATGCGGGTCGGTCACGGTGATGATGGTGTTATTAAAGGTTGAGTGGATAAATGCTTTTCCGCTGGGAATATTTTTGCGCTCTTTCCGCGCAACCCGTCGTTGTGTTCGTCTTTTTGCCATCTAATACTGTCCTCCACTAATTCACACGCAAAAATTATTTGCGTGCCCGTTTCTTCCCGGCAACCGTTCGTCGTGCGCCACGGCGAGTTCGTGCATTGGTTCGGGTACGTTGTCCGTGCGCCGGCAAATTTCGGCGATGGCGCAACCCTCGGTAGCAACCAATTTCCTGCAACCGTTTGATGTTCATGCCGACTTCGCGGCGCAAATCACCTTCTACCCGATAATTCTTGTCAATAACTTCACGGAGACGAGCCAATTCTGCATCGGACAAGTCTTTCACCCGCATGTTGGGGTCTACGCCAGCTTCTTTGATGATTTCCTGGCTGGAATAACGCCCAATCCCATAAATATACGTCAAAGAGATGACAACTCTTTTGTTTGGTGGAATATCAACACCAGCAATACGCGCCATATTACTATCTCCTTACCTCTTTAACCCTGCCGCTGTTTGTGGCGAGGATTTTCACAAATTACACGGACAACACCTCTCCGTTTCACAATTTTACATTTGTCGCAACGACGTTTTACAGACGGTTGTACTTTCATTTTTTCCTACCTCTTCAAAAACTCAACCCATCAATTATACACAAATTATAATTGTGTCAAAATCAGCGGGTCGCCATTTGTAATGGCGATGGTATGTTCAAAATGCGCCGAGAGCTTCCCATCGTCCGTTACAACCGTCCAATGGTCATCCAAAACGCGCGTCCGGGGGGTTCCGATGTTCACCATCGGTTCCAGCGCAATAGTCATCCCTTTTTTCAGGGGAATGCCCCGATGCTCTCGCCCATAATTGGGGACTTGCGGGTCTTCATGCATGCTTCGCCCCACACCGTGTCCGGTGTAATTGCGCACCACGCCATACCCATGCCGCTCAATATATTGTTGAATCGCCGCCGAAATATCCCCGGAGCGATTGCCCACCCGCGCCTGCTCAATACCGATGTACAGGGCGCGTTCAGTAACTTCCAGTAGTTTTTGCGCTTCCGGCGTAATCTCGCCCACCGGAACGGTCAGCGCCGCATCGCCCACCCAGCCTTTGTAGGTTGCACCGCAATCTATGCTGATGATGTCACCTTCCCGCAATACCTTTTTCGGGCTGGGGATACCGTGTACCAGCTCCTCATTCACTGAGGTGGTGATGGATGCCGGAAATCCGTTGTATCCCTTGAAGGTCGGGATGGCATGATGCTTTTTGATGATTTTTTCTGCCCAGCGGTCGAGTTGGGCGGTGGTGACCCCGGGGGCGACCTTTTCCGCCAGCTCGGCGAGAACCACAGCCACAATCCGTCCCGCTTCGCGCATCATGTTAATTTCGTTATCGGACTTCAAAATAATCATGAATGACCGCGTTGTTATTTAATGAAGCCTTCATAGTTACGCATAAGCAACTGAGATTCCAGTTGTTTCATCGTATCAAGCGCCACCTGCACCACAATCAGCAAGCCGGTACTGGTAATCAGCAGTGTGCCGGTTGTATTTGCGCCGGCATCCAAGCCGGGAAGCAACTGGGTAATCCACGGCAAAATGGCAATTACCCCCAGGAAGACCGCACCGACAAAGGTTATCCGGCGCATCACTTCGTTCAGATACGTTTCAGTGGCTCTACCGGGACGCAAGCCGGGAACGAATCCCCCTTGTTTTTGCAGGCTATCCGCCAAATGCTGCTGCTTAAAGATGATGTCGGTGTAGAAGAAGGTGAAGGCTGCCACCATCAAAAAGTAGGTTATCCAGTAGGGCCACGCACCGGCACGCGGGCTGAACCACTCTACGATGAAGTTTGCCGCGGAGGCAAGCCCCGCCGAAGACGACGTGGACAGGAAACTGCCGATAGAGCTGGGGAAAATCAGAATGGACTGGGCGAAAATCAGCGGAATCACCCCCGCGCTGTTGATGCGCAACGGTACATGCGAACTTTGCCCGCCATACACTTTATTCCCTCGAACGCGCTTGCCATACTGCACCGGAATGCGCCGTTGCCCTTCGCTGATGACAACAATCCCCAGAATGGTAATCAGCGTGATGACAGAGAAGACGATGAGCAGAAGATACTGCTGCAATTGCACCATCTGCCAAATTCTACCAGGCATTTGTGCCACAATGCCACCGAAGATGATGATGGAAACACCGTTACCGATGCCTTGCTCGGATATTAACTCACCCAGCCATACAGCAAACAAGCTCCCCGCCGTCATAGAGATGATGATAGCGGTTGTCCCCAGCGGGTTGGCACGGAAACCAAAGTTGCTGATGATGCCGGGAATGCTTTGCTGGATAATGACTACTTGCCCATACGCCTGCAATGCCGCCAAAGGAACGGTTAACCAGTGGGTATACTGGTTCATTTTCTTTTGTCCCTGTTCCCCTTCTTTTGAAAGTTCTTCCAAAGCGGGGATCATCGGGGTGAGAAGCTGCAAGATAATGGATGCTGTAATGTAGGGATAAACACCCGTTGCAAGCACAGAAAACTGCCCGAGTACACCACCGGAAAGCAAGTCCAGGAACTGCAGAATATCGGCTCCGCTAGAACCGCTATTCAAAAATTGGTTTAAGACTTCTTTATCAACACCCGGAACCGGAATTTGAGATGCCGCCCGGTATATGACAAGAATTAGCAGTGTAAAAACAATTTTTCGACGCAAATCCGGTAATAAAAATGCGTTCTTTACGGCTTGAAGCATGGGTATCCTCTAACGTTAGATTTAAGCGCTATCGCAATTTTGGACGCGCTGGTTTGGGCAAAAGCTCAAATGTGCCACCGGCGGCTTCGATTTTTGCACGAGCCGCTTTGGAGATGCGATGGGCTTTGATGGTCAACGGTTTTTCCAACTCACCGTCTGCCAAAACAGCCAACGCTTTTGCCGATTTTTTCACTATACCGGCATTGACCAGTGTTTCCAATGAAACTTCGTCGTTCGCTTCAAACAACTGATTCAAGCGACCGAGATTCACCGGCACAAATTCAATGCGCCAAATATTGGTGAAGCCAACACCACGGGCGAAGGGTAAACGGCGCACCAGGGGCAACTGACCCCCTTCAAAGTACGGTCCTTTGCCGCCACCGGAACGAGCGCCCTGCCCTTTTGTACCGCGCCCGGCGGTTTTCCCTTTACCGGAACCGTGTCCGCGTCCCACACGTTTGCGGGATTTGGTACTACCGGGAGCCGGTTGCAAATCATTCAATTTCATTACCAATACCTCCGTAAAGCCGATTATGCCTCGACTTCATCAACCTTTAACAAGTGAGATACTTTATTGACCATCCCGCGAATAACGGGGGTATCACTCCGTACCACAGTTTGCCCTATTTTTCTCAACCCAAGCGATTGCACAACGGCTTTCTGTCGCTTGGTGTAACCGATGGGACTTTTGACCAGTGTCACACTCAGTTTTTTCTCAGTCATGCTTTCTACTCCAGAAGGGTTGCACTTTACTGACGGGAACACCCCGGCGTTGCGCCACAGCGGCGGGGTCTTGCATTTCGGTCAACCCTTTCATTGTCGCTTTTACAACATTCAAGATGTTTGCGCTACCCTGACTTTTGGTCAAGATGTCGCGGATGCCGGCAACTTCCACCACGGCACGCACGCCCCCCCCGGCAATAACCCCCGTACCGGGAGATGCCGGTTTCATGAACACCTGCGCCCCGGATTGCCGTGCAGTAATTTCATGCGGGACGGTCGTGCCAATCATCGGGATTTTGCGCATTGTGCGCCGCGCACGTTCAGAGGCTTTGCGAATTGCTTCAGGGACTTCACGGGCTTTACCAACGCCAATGCCAACACTCCCCTTGTTATCGCCAACCACTACCAATGCCCGGAAGCTGAATCGCCGTCCACCTTTTACCACTTTGGCGGTACGCGCAATATGCACGACACGTTCATCAAGTTCTTCTATTGCATCTTCAAATTCACGTTTTGCCATTATACCTCCGCAGAGACAACTCTTTGATGGAGCCGTCTTTTGGGTTCAAAATCACACTTAAAAATCCAGCCCTGCTTCTCGAGAAGCATCTGCCAGTGCCTGCACGCGCCCCTGGTATTTGAAGCCGCCGCGGTCGAACACCACTTTGGAAATACCGGCTTTTTTCGCACGTTCCGCCACTAATTTGCCAACAACTTTTGCCTGAGCGGTTTTATCCTGTCCTTCAACCAGCGCGCGGGCTTCGCTATCTACCGTAGAGGCAGAAACAAGCGTGACACCACGAGTATCGTCAATCACTTGCGCGTAAATATGGTTCAGGCTCCGGTAAACATTCAAACGCGGGCGTTCCGGTGTGCCAAACACGTGTTTCCGCACACGGGCATGGCGTTTCTGTCGAGCAAGACTTTTTTTCGATTGCTTAGCCATTTTCGTATTCTCCAACCATGATTCCTAGACTTTACCAGCCTTGCCTGCTTTGCGCCGCACGGTTTCGCCTTTATAGCGAATGCCTTTTCCTTTGTACGGCTCAGGGGGACGTACCCGACGAATGCGTGCGGCAATTTCACCGACCACGGCTTTGTCAATGCCTTTCACGGCAAGGCTTCGCCCACCTTTTTCCACTTCAAACGATATATTTGCTTCCGGTTCAAACACTACCGGGTGAGAGTAGCCAACGTTCAAAACCAGATTTTTCCCTTCCATTATGGCACGATACCCAACCCCTTGAATTTCCAATTCGCGGGAAAAACCATTGCTCACCCCAACAACCATGTTATTCAGCAACGCACGCACCAAGCCATGCATGGCACGATGATGACGCTGGTCTGTCGGTCGGGTAACGGTGATTTTTTCATCCGTCACATCAATAGTGATGTCCGAGGAAAAAGAGTCGGTTAACTGTCCTTTGGGACCTTTCACTGTGACTTCGTTATTATTAATGGTAACGGTCACGCCTTTAGGAAGGGGAATTGGGATTTTTCCGATTCTAGCCATTTTTCATTTCCCCCTTACCATATGTAGCACAGAATTTCGCCACCTACTCCGAGTTGGCGTGCTTTTCTACCGGTCATAACACCCTGCGGCGTGGTGAGGATGGCAATTCCCAGCCCACTGCGCACCCAGGGGATATCTTCTTTTCTGGTGTACACCCGCCGTCCGGGTTTGCTGATTCGTTGCAAGCCCTGAATAACCAGTTGCGGATGACGTTCTTTGGTATATTTCAAATCAATCTGTAACGTTTTTTGCGGGGTGGTGGGCAATACATTGTATGATTTAATGTACCCTTCATCCTGCAAAATCTGAGCGATGGCGACCAGTATTTTTGAACTGGGCATCGTCAATCGCTGTTTTTTTGCCATACCGGCGTTGCGGATGCGTGCCAGCATATCGGCAATGGTATCTGTTACGGGCATTCTTTTGGTTCTCCTTTACAAGTAAGCAGTATCAGTTCAAGCTGACTTACCAACTCGACTTCACAACTCCGGGAATCTGACCATCATTTGCCAATTCACGGAAACAAATCCGGCAGAGGTCGAAACGGCGCATATATGCGCGGGGGCGACCACAGCGGCTGCAACGATTGCGTACCCGAGTGGGGTATTTGCGATTTAATTCGCGGTTAATCATGGATTTTTTCGCCATAAAACTAACTCCTTTTTACAAAGGGCATACCGAGTAAGTCTAACAACCGGCGTCCTTCTTCATCTGAATCGGCGGTGGTAACGATGGTCACTTCCATCCCGCGGATTTTGTCTACTTTATCGTAATCAATTTCGGGCCACACAAGCTGTTCTTTGAAGCCCAACGTATAATTTCCGCGACCATCAAAGCTGTTTGGCGAAATTCCCCGAAAGTCTCGTTTACGCGGCAGGGCAATGCTCACCAGCCGGTCGAAGAAATCCCACATCCGTTTGCCGCGCAGGGTCACTTTTACCCCGATGGGGTTGCCCGCACGCAAGTGGAAGGTTGCGATGGATTTCTTGGCACGGGTGACCACCGGACGCTGCCCGGTAATCTGAGTGATGTCACCCAGTGCGTTTTCCAAAGATTTACTGTTTTGAAGCGCTTCACCAAGCCCCACGTTGACCACAATCTTGTCCAGTTTTGGGACTTGCATCACGTTTTTGTAGTCAAAATCTTCCATCAGGGCTGGTACTACTTCGGTTTTATATTTATCAAGCATTCTAGGCATTCCACACCTCAGTCAGTACCATTATTTATCGATGGTTTCACCGCAGCGTTTGCACAAGCGGTATTTTTTGCCATCTACGATTTCAAAACCAACACGAGTTGGTTCACCGCAAGCCGGACAAACCAACATAACATTAGAAATGTGAATGGGAGCTTCAAACTCGATGATGCCGGTTTGGGTCTGGGTCTGGCTCACCGGGCGTTGGTGTTTTTTCACTATCCGCACTCCGGAAACCACCACCCGGTCTTTGTTGATGTTGCGACGCGCCGGTTGACCACGCCGGGAGGCATCCCAACCCTTCTTGACCTCCATCACTTCACCTTGAAGACCCAAATCGTTACCGGCAATAACCTGTACGGTGTCTCCCTTTTTTATTTTCTGCATTCTTTCTACTCCTCGCTCGTTAGATTTCTATACACCGGGTTATAGCACTTCTGGTGCTAACGAGACGATTCTCATAAACCCTTTTTCTCTGAGTTCGCGGGCAACCGGACCAAAAATACGTGTCCCTTTGGGTGATTGTCCATCACTGTCCAAAATCACGGCGGCATTTTCATCAAAGCGGATGTAGGAACCGTCGCGCCGTCCAATTTCTTTTTTGGTGCGCACAATTACGGCTTTTACAATATCGCCTTTTTTCACACCACTGTGGGGCGCGGCATGTTTCACGGTAGCGGTGATGACATCTCCCAAACTACCGTATCTTCGTCTCGAACCGCCCATCACCTGGATACACAAAACTTCTTTGGCGCCCGTATTATCTGCTATTTTTAAACGACTTTCTTTTTGAATCATTGTGCTCTCCCAAGTTATCCATTACTGAGCAGGCACTAACCCTGAGCGCGCTCTAAAATTTCGGTCATTACCCAGCGTTTTTCTTTACTGATTGGGCGAGATTCGACGATTCTTACCGTGTCGCCAACGGTGGCGGCGTTTTGCTCATCGTGGGCTTTGAATTTTGTACTGCGCCGAATGACCTTGCCATACAACCGGTGTCGTTTGGTGCGGGTGACGCTCACCACGATGGTTTTATCCATTTTGTCACTTACCACGCGACCAACCAGTGTTTTTCGATTCTCTCGTGCCATATTTTTACCTCTTATCCCTGAGCCTTTTGACGTGCCACTGTTTTCAACCGGGCAATCTCGCGTTTTACGGCTTTCACGCTGTTATAATCTTTGAGCTGTTTGGTTGAAAGTTGAAAGCGCAGGTTAAACAGTTCCTGATATGCGTCTTGCAGTTTCAGCTCAATTTCTTCCAATGATAATTCTCTGATTTCATTTGCAAACATTATTGCACCCCCTGCCGTGTGATAAACTGGGTTTTGATGGGGAGTTTATGGCTGGCGAGGCGCATAGCTTCTTTGGCAACATCTTCCGGCACACCGGAAAGTTCAAACAAGATGCGTCCGGGTTTGACAACGGCGGCGTAATATTCCACATTCCCTTTACCGCTTCCCATACGGGTTTCAGCGGCTTTCTGGGTGATGGGTTTATCGGGGAAAATTCTAATCCAGAATTTACCGCCGCGCCGAATGTACCGAACCACTGCCCGACGAGCCGCTTCAATTTGCCGGCTATTAATCCATGCGGGTTCCAGGGCTTGCAGCGCGTAGTCGCCAAACGCAATGTGCGTGCCGCGCCCGGCTTTCCCTTTCATACGACCGCGCATTTGCTTTCGATATTTGAATCTCTTTGGCATTAACATGGTTTTTCTCTCCTACAAGGGGCTACGATGCGCTATATGCCCCGCTGATTTCTTCTTTCGCTTCGGGCAAAATATCGCCTTTGTAAACCCACACTTTGATGCCGATTTTGCTGAAGGTGGTCAATGCTTCCACGTTAGCATAATCAATATCGGCGCGCAGGGTGTGGCGCGGAATACGTCCTTCGCGAACTGTTTCCCGACGAGCCATATCGGAACCGCCCAACCGACCGCCACAGGTAATCATGATTCCCTTGGCGCCGGCGCGCATGGCGCGGCGAACCGCTTGTTTCATGGCGCGTTTATGGGAAATACGGCGTTCCAATTGTTGCGCGATGCTCTGACCAATCAGGTATGCGTCGGTATCAATGTTGTCCACTTCCAGAATATCCAGATGGATTTTCTTGCCGGTCAGTTCTTCCAGCTTTTTACGCAGGATGTTGACGTTTTGACCTTTGCGCCCAATCAGAATGCCGGGTTTGGCGGTGTGAATCTTCACCGACACTTGACGAGCAACCGGGAGCCGTTCAATTTCAATTCTTGAAATTCCGGCATGGTCATTTTCTTTGCGAATGAGCGTGCGAATGGCACGGTCTTCCCGCAAAAGCGCGGCGTATTCTTTCCCTTCGGCATACCACTGCGCTTTATGCTGTTTTACAATTCCCAGACGAAATCCTACCGGATGTACTTTACGTCCCAAAATGACCTCCCTATGCTCTTTCTTCCAACACAACTGTGATGTGTGATGTTCGCTTGATGATTGGTTTCACCCGACCACGCGCGCCAAACCGCATTCGTTTCAGACGGGGACCTTCGTTTGCCCAAATACTGGCAATCACCAAATCCTCACCATTCAAACCGTAATTTTCTTCTGCGTTGGAAATAGCACTTTTTACGGTTTTGGCAACGGTTGTTGCGGCGGCATGAGGCATCAGGCTCAACATTTCCAATGCTTGCATTGCAGGCATCCCCCGCACCGCATTCACAACTCGCCGTGCCTTCAATGGCGATCCCATCAAGTATTTAGACACTGCTTGAATTTGAATATCTGCCATAATTCTTTACCTTTTCGTTTAAACTACCGTCGAGACCCTTTTTCTTTGGCAACGTGACCGCGGAACAATCGTGTGGGCGCGAATTCTCCCAGCTTGTGCCCGACCATGTTTTCGCTGATGTAGATGGGAACATGACGGCGACCATCGTGCACCGCAATTGTGTGCCCCACCATTTGTGGATAAACGGTGCTGGCACGCGACCAAGTTTTGATGACGCGCTTTTCGCCAGAGTCGTTCATTGCCTCAATTTTTTTCAGCAATTTGGGTTCTACAAACGGACCTTTTTTAAGTGAACGAGACATTCTTCACACCTACCTTTTTTCTACCGGCGTTTTCCGCGTCGGCGGACGATGTATTTATCAGTTGCTTTATTCCGGCGAGTTTTTGCACCCAGTGCAGGTTTCCCCCACGGGGTTTTGGGTCCGGGCATCCCCACGGATGAGCGCCCTTCACCGCCACCATGCGGGTGGCTGTTGGGATCCATGGCTGTACCGCGCACCGACGGACGAACCCCCATCCAGCGTTTTCTACCGGCTTTACCCAGTTTGACGATGTTGTGTTCAACATTACCCACAACGCCGATTGTCGCCATACATTGCTGGCTGACGTAGCGAACTTCACCGCTGGGCAAACGCAGTTGGGCATAGGGACCTTCTTTCGCCAATACTTGGGCGGAAGTTCCCGCCGAGCGAACAAGCTGCCCGCCTTTGCCGGGGTAAAGTTCTACATTATGTACTTGTGTACCGAGTGGAATGCGGCTAATTGGCAATGCGTGCCCAACTTTGATTTCCGCGTTTGCGCCAGCCATGATGCTGTCGCCAACACGTAAACCTTGCGGGGCGATGATGTATCGCTTTTCGCCGTCTGCGTAGGTTAATAAAGCAATGCGTGCCGACCGATTCGGGTCGTACTCAATGCTTGATACAGTTGCGGGAATACCGTGTTTATCGCGTTTGAAGTCGATCAATCGGTATTTTCGCTTGTGCCCGCCGCCTCGATGCCGCACGGTGATGACACCACGGGCGTTGCGACCGGCTTTCTTATGAAGAGGACGTGTTAAACTTTTTTCCGGTTTGCTTCGGGTGATACGCTCAAATGTAGAGGCAGTCATCCCTCTGCGACCGGGAGAGGTTGGTTTATAACTCTTGATAGGCATACATGCACTCCGCTTTTCGCCTATAAAATTTATGAAGGCTAGTGGTGAATGGGTGAACGGTGAAGGCTCACTAACCTTGTTTTTTTATAAGCGGTTTCGTAAACTAAGCTCCAAAGGCATCAATGCGCTGACCGGCTGCCAGCGTAACGATTGCTTTTTTGGTTGCAGGTTTTCGTTTTACAATTTTGCGCCCCCATCGCCCGAATTTGGGGATGGATTTAATAACATTTACCCGAAGAACGTCAACATCAAAAATGAGCGACACGGCTTCGGCTATTTGGACTTTGTTTGCCCGAATATCCACTTCAAAAGTGTATTTATCCAGCGCGGTTGCCGCGACACTTTTCTCTGTGACAATAGGGCGTTTGATTACTTGATATTCGTTCAATTGTGCCATAATTTCACCTTACCCCAATATTCCTTCAATTACATCAACGGATGCTTTCGGCATTACCACGTAGTCATGCCCCAGCAAGTCGCGCACATTGAGGTAGTTTGCCCGCAGACAGGTCACATCTGTCAGGTTGTGAATGCTTTGTTCAACATTGACATTGCGTTCGGGCATCAACACCACCACGCTACCTTCGAGATTCAAATTCGCCAGCACTTCAACCATGTTTTTGGTTTTCGGCTCATCGAAGCTCAATTCATCCAGCACAACAATTTGTTCTGCCGCCGCTTTGACCGACAACGCTGAACGCAGTGCCAGCCGCCGCATTTTCTTCGGCATTTTCTTGGTGTATTTGCGCGGTCGGGGTCCAAACACGATGCCACCGCCCACAAAAATCGGGGCTTTGCGGCTTCCGTGCCGGGCGCGCCCGGTGCCTTTTTGGCGATACCATTTTGCGGTTGTCCCACTAATTTCACCGCGAGTTTTGGTGCTGTGAGTGCCTTGCCGGGCATTTGCCAGTTGGCGTACCAATGCCTGATGCATCACGGACTTGTGGGGTTCCACGGCGAAAATATCATCGCGCAATTCAATGTCTTCTACTTTTTTTCCGGTTACGTTTTTAACAGCTACTTGCATTTCTCACACCCCTAACTCGCGCGCTTCTTGGTTTTGCGTGCTTCTTTTACTTCCACCAAACCGTTTTTCGCGCCGGGAATTGCGCCTTTAACCGCGATAAGGTTGCGGTCTTTATCAACGATGACCACTTCCAAATTGGAAACGGTCACGCGCTGACCGCCCATACGCCCAGCCATGCGCATCCCTTTGAAAACACGACCCGGGGTTGTGCCCGCGCCAATCGAACCCGGCGCGCGGTGGCGGTCAGATTGACCGTGTGTTTTGGGACCACCGGCAAAATGATGGCGTTTCACCACACCGGCGAAACCTTTCCCTTTGCTGGTGCCAACCACGTCCACAAAGTCGCCCACTTCAAAAATATCGGCTGAAATAACTTGCCCGAGTTCGAGGTCAGAATGATCTTTCACCCGAAATTCTCGCAGGTGCTTGAGCATGGGCACACCCGCTTTTTTCAAATGTCCTGCCAGCGGTTTATTCAGTCGCTTGTCAGGAATTTCCTCAAAGCCCAGTTGCACCGCCAGATACCCATCAGTTTCTTTTTCTTTCTTTTGGGTAACATAGCAGGGTCCCGCTTCGATGAGCGTCACAGGAACAACCCGTTCATGCTCATCAAATATCTGGGTCATACCAATTTTTCTTCCTAAAATTCCCTTCATTGTTCAACAGGGGAGAGAACTGTCTGCGAAACAGACATCATTCTCTTTCCCCCTACCCCTTTCTTCATTATCTAAATGGTTTACAGATAACGAACTATTTTTACTTGATTTCAACATCAACGCCGGCGGGCAGATTCAAGCGCACCAAGGCGTCGATGGTTTTTGAACTAGGCTCTACGACGTCAATAAGGCGTTTGTGGGTGCGAATTTCAAACTGTTCGCGGGAGTCTTTGTCAATGAACGGCGAGCGAATGACCGTAAATTTTTCAATTTTGGTGGGCAATGGGACGGGACCCACTACCATCGCGCCGGTTCGTTCTGCTGTGTCCACAATTTGCCGTACTGATTGGTCCAGCACACGGTGGTCGTATGCTTTCAACCTAATTCTAATCTTTTGTTTAGCCATACTAAACCCCAGTTTCTATTATTTACTCAATAATTTTGGTGATGACACCGGCGCCGACGGTGCGTCCGCCTTCGCGGATGGCGAATTTACCGCCCACTTCCATGGCGACGGGGACAATCAGTTCCACGTTCAGGGTGATGTTGTCGCCGGGCATGACCATTTC
>JAJRSQ010000281.1 GCA_024278725.1 Chloroflexota bacterium | reverse complement strand
TTCGGCTTGCGCCGGGGCTTCTGTGGCTTTTGCCGGGGCTTCGGTTGTGGCTTGGTTGCCGCCGCATGCCGCCAGTGCCAACACCAGTATCAGCAGTAAACTCGCCAATACAATAATTCGCTTTTGCATTTCTCCTCCAAATTTTTTGAATTTTGGTATCTATACAGCCATTGGTGAAACAGATGTCATTGCGAGCGTAGCGAAGTTGAAAATGCTCGAAGAGTGCAATCTCCGGGTTTGAATGGTGGGGATTGCTTCAGCCCTACGGGCTTCGCAATGCCCCCCTGTATAGATACGAATTTTGTTGCATGCCAAAAATATCAATTTCTCACAGGTTTACGGTTCGATTCGAGTTCCTCCTTTCTCAAATAGACGGTTGCCAAAAGCAGACAACATCCTCTGCCATTTAATGGATTAGTAGCGATGATTAAAAACGTCTCAAGTATAGCACGAGCAAAAACGGGTGTCAAAAAGGGAAGATTATGCCCTTTCCGACACCCGTTCAGATTTGTATCTGCAATGAATAGCGATTATCGTCGGTTCAAACGCGGATTGAGCGCGTCCTGCAATCCATCACCCAGCAGGTTG
The DNA here is from genome assembly GCA_024278725.1 of Chloroflexota bacterium. Taxonomy (GTDB): domain Bacteria; phylum Chloroflexota; class Anaerolineae; order 4572-78; family 4572-78; genus JANTHQ01. The sequence goes on along the minus strand of JAJRSQ010000281.1, from coordinate 3,869 downwards.
AACCCCAACACCACCATGGCGATGGCAATGCCGGGAATGAAAACCAGAAACGGCGCGGTGAAAACCTGATTCCGCTCCGAGCTGACCATCAGCCCCCATTCCGGCGTCGGCGGCTGTGCGCCCAAACCCAAGAACGACAGCGCCGCCACTTCCACAATTGCCGTGCCGATGCCCAGCGTCCCCTGAACAATCAACGGGGTGATGGCGTTGGGCAGCACGTCGCGGAACAGAATGCGCATAGGGGGAACGCCAAGCGCGCGGTCAGCCAGAATGAAATCGCGCTCTTTCACGGTGATGACACTGGAGCGGATGACGCGGGCATACGCCGGTATGGTGACGATGCTGATGGCAATCAGCGCATTAATCAACCCCGGACCCAACACGGTCACAATGGCAATCGCCAGAATCAGCGCGGGGAATGCCATCAACACGTCCATCGTCCTCATAATGACATTGTCAATCCAACCGCCCAAATAACCGGCAATTGAACCGAGCATGGTTCCGGTCAGAATGGCGATGGTCACGGCGGAGAAGCCCACGGTCAACGACAGCCGCGCACCGTACACCATCCGACTGAAAAGTCTCGGAAGTTCGCATCCACGCCGAGAATGTGCTGCGGTTTATCCTCCGGGCAACCAAGAATGTAAATGCAGGGACCGGAGCGTTTTTTGATGCCGTCTTCCACCCCAATCAACTGCTCAGTGGGTTCAAACGGAGCAATAATCGGCGCGAAAATCGCCACGAAAGTCAATGATACCAGCATGACCAGCCCAAAAATGGCGGAACGCTTTTGCAAAAGAAACCGCATTGCATCACGATACAGACTGCTCGGTTTTGGGGAACGCGCCAGTTCGGGAATGTGGGATTGTGTCGGTTCTGTAGCCATAATGTCTCCCTAACTCAAACGAATACGCGGGTCTAAAAATGCGTACGAAATATCTACAATTAAATTGATGAACACAAAACTCACCGCAATAACCAGTGTGAAACCCTGGACGATGATGTAATCGCGGGCGGTGATGGCTTCAAAAAGGGTGCGCCCCAATCCGGCTAGGTTGAAGATTGTTTCGGTGAGGACTGCCCCCGCCAGCAAATACCCCAACTGCAACCCGACAATGGTCACCACAGGCAACAGGGCATTCGCCAAACCATGCTGAACGACTACGGTGTATTCCGATAACCCTTTGGCGCGGGCGGTACGGATGTAATCGAGGCTGAGTACGTCCAAGAGCGAGGCGCGGGTGATGCGGGCAATAATTGCCAGGGGAATGGTGCCGACCGCAACCGCCGGCAGAATCATATGTTTGATGGCATCCCACAGTGCTTCCCAGTTGCCAATCACCAGGGCATTGAAAATGTTCAGGTTGGCGAAAAATTGAAGGAAGTTAAACCAGCCGGTTTCTTCCGCCACCTGCCAATGCCACACTTCAAAAAACGGGGGATTGCTGATGCCGGATGTGAGCCGTCCCGACGGTGGCAATTGAAGGAATGTATCCTTCAGAAGCAGGGCGAAGACATATTGCAACAACAACCCCAGCACAAATACCGGCACGGAAATACCGATATTCGCGCCCACCATGGTGATCACATCAACCGCAGAGTTATGCCAATATGCGGAGATAATTCCCAGCAGAATGCCGAGGGTGGTGGCGAAGAGCATTGCCGAAATGGCGAGTTCCACGGTGACGGGGAGGCGTTCGATGATGATTTCAGAGACCGGGCGACCAAAACGGAATGATTCGCCGAGGTCGTGTTCGATGAGAATTTGCTTCAGATATACGCCAAACTGCACCGGAATCGGGTCGTTTAAGCCATTGCGTTCCATGAATGCATCACAGATTTCATCGGTGGCACGCTCGCCCAGCACCGCACGGCAGGGGTCGCCGGGGATGACACGCGCCAAAACAAAAGTGGCAAACAGAATTCCGATGAGCACGGGGATGGCAAGTGCCACTCGCCGCGCAATATACTGACCCATATGAATGTCCTCCTTCAATGAATTACGAACAACGGGTTAGGAATGACAGGCACAATTTCGGTCATTCGTAATGCGTTATTCATCATTCATCATTGGCAAACAACGTTTTTTATGTTGACATTAGAAAGGGCAGGGTGTTTTGGAATGTTCCATTATCACCCTGCCCTATTTTACATCAACTCTGTGCCATTAGCGAAATTTGGTTCTCGCTTATTCTGCGTTTTTGAATGCGCCGAAGAAGGCAGAGAAGTAAGTGAAGTTGCCGTCACGTCCGGTGTGGAGCGGGCTTGCCGCATCCCATTGGGCGGTGTAGCTGGCAATCACGTCGGCGGCGTCCAAAGAGCTGCCATCGTGGAATTTCACGCCGGGGCGCAGGTAGAATGTCCATTCGGTCAGGTCGCTATTGACATCATAGCTTTCTGCCAAACCGGGCTGCACTGCCGTGCCACCGATTTCGTATGACAACAGGCTTTCCATCACTTGTTCACACAGACGGAAGGTTTCGCCATCGGTTTCATCCGCGCAGTAGGCGCTGATGGGTTCGGCGTTTTGCATCCAAACCAGGGTGTCCTGTCCCGGAATTTCCATGGCGGCAAAGTATTCATTGCCCAACGGGGAGGCATGTGCGCCTTCAACGCTGGCTTTGAACGCCGTCGCGGAACCACCGTGAGCGATGGGAACCATCGGCACGTGCTGGGTCAGCAGGGTATTGGCTTGCGCGTACAGTTCGTTCCGTTTGGCTTGGTCAGGAATGCTGGCGGCTTCCGACAGGGTTTGATGGATGTCATCAAAGCCGTTGCCGAATTGGTCGCTGGCGCCTGCGCCAAAGTGGAAGTCGAGGAAGTTGGTTTGGTCGGGATAGTCCGCGCCCCAACCGAGCATATGGAAACCGGTCAGTTCGCCACGGTCTGCTGCGTCAAGGAACGCGCCACTTTCCATCACTTGAATTTCAACATTGATGCCAACTTTTGCCAACTGAGCTTGGATGTCCTGCGCTACCACACCGGGTTCGGGCAGGTAGCTGCGCACGACGTCGCGGTAGGCAATGGTGGTGTCAAAGCCATCGGGATAACCGGCTTCTGCCAGCAATGCTTTGGCTTTTTCGGGGTCATACTGCGGGAAGGCATCGCCTTCGCAACCACCGGGGATGGCGCACGGGGTGAAGTAGTCAGCGGGAATGGAGCCAGCCGGGTAGAAGTTGTCCACAATACGTTGTTTGTCGATGGCGTATGAAATGGCTTGCCGTACTTTTTCGTTGTCGAACGGCGCATGGGTGTTGGTCATCCCCAAGTAGAAGACGTTCAGCCCTTCACGCGGATAGAGCGCCAGGTTGGAATCGTTTTCGATGACGGGGAAGTCATCGGGGGTGGGGTTGTCAATGCCGTCAACCGAACCGGATTGCAGTTCGAGCAGACGTTGCGCGCCTTCCGAGCTCCACCGGAAAACGAGGGTTTCGGTTTTGGCGGGGTCGCCCCAGTAGTCGGCAAAGCGTTTGAAGGTGATGCTGTCGCCGCGTTTCCATTCCACCATTTGGTAGGGACCGGTGCCGATGGGTTTGTCGAGCAGGTCGCCCGAGCCGCCATTCGCTTCCAGGTATTCCGAAGGCAGGATGTTCAATGCGGTAAACGCCACTTTCGAGGGGAATGCCACATCGGGTGAACAGAGGTTGAATTTAACGGTCATATCATCAACGGCTTCGATGCTTTTGATGATGCCGCCGTAAGCGCAGGCATCGTCCGCCATTGCTTCGCCGCCGGTGTCAGCGGCTTTATTTTCGGGCCAGACGGGCACGAAGGCGCCGTTCTGAATCTGCACTACCCCGATTTTCGGGTCGGCGCAGTCGCCGTTTTCGTTACAGGTGATCGTCCCGGTAATCCCGTCCAAACCTTGC
>JAJRSQ010000280.1 GCA_024278725.1 Chloroflexota bacterium | reverse complement strand
TCTTGTATGTTCGGACAAGGGTTTGCTGGTACCCCCCCAACGAATCAAGCGTCGCCCCGCCGGTGAAGGTCACCATTGCGGGCATGTCCGCCGGGTTGATGTTGTTCGGCGCTTGGGCGTACGTTCGCGCCACACCCGTGATTCCGCTCTGGATGGTCGCCAATTGTGTTTTTATTGCGTCGATTGCCATTGTCTAACTCCACGTATTCATCGGGGATGAAGGTCCCCGCGGGGGGTAATTTTCCGCGCCACCACATAGCGCGCTTACCACGGCAGCACGCGCCGGTACGGGCGCAGTAATCGCTCCACCCGCACCGGCGTTGCTTTGGCATACTTCAATACGCCCAACTCAGCCACGCCAACCACATCCGTCACCCCGGCTTGCGCTTCTTTGTAGTAACGACCTGCCAGCACCGTTGCCGCTTCAATGATGTCTGCGGGCAGGGCGTCCGGTGATGCCGCAAGCCCGCCGGCATAGGTGATACGCACCTCAACCGGCTGGCGGTCTAGCGCCGTCCAAGCGATGACTCGTGTGTCGTTTATGATAATGTCGGCTGCGTCTACAGTTTGCCATGCTTCGCGCGGATGAAAGCGGTAAGCCAGCGCCGTCACCCCGGTGATAACCGGCTTATGTGGGTACACCACCAGCCGCCCGCGCCCATCGACAATCGCTTTTGGCATCTCATCTGTTATGGTCTCCAGCATCAGGTAATTATCCGACGCGGTTGCTGCCCCCGCGCACATCCGGTCAATCGCCCGGCTGGCGCGTGTGACCATTGACGCAATCAGGGCGTCATCGCCGGTTTCAACAATGCCGAAGGATGTTTTTACGTTTGCGGTGGTGGTGTAATCCATAGGTTATTCCTTTTCCAAAATTCCGGCACCGACCATGTCGGCATACCAGTTTTCACCGGCGGGCAAATCCACCTTGCCGTTTTTCACCGTGAACACATTGGAAAGATGGCTCAGCATGGTGATGTCGCCAACAACACGGAAACGTATCATATTCGGTTTCGGCTTGGCTTCCTTTTTAACCGACGGTGTTCGTTTAGGACTTGGCATCATTCACCTACCCGTTCGCAATGTTGGTGATAATGCCCATCGAAGGCGGGAAGTAATGCGCCAGCGCCCCATCCAGATACACACCGCTCTCGTACGTTCTGGAGCGAAGCGGCCATTCCATCTGGTAGTAGTCGCGTCGCAGTTTCATCTCCATCACGTTCGGGATACCGGTGATGGGATAGGGCAATTGTTCAGTCACGGCAAAAATGGTGCCTGCAGGAAGATGGGGATGGATCTGCAACGGAATCAACTGTCCGCCGCCCATCGCAAACTTGTTCAGGTAGCGAGCCACAACCGCCCCGGCAGTCAAATTACGCAACCCGTCTCCGGGGTTTTGAGTGGTAATCATATACTGTGCGCCGGAGCTGCCCAGTACCTTCTTGGTGATGTTGACCGCCTCTTGTGCGTTGACGTAAATCGTCGTCGGGCTGAGCCGGTAGTTGTCCCACAATGAGTTGAGCATTTCGTCAATCTCGACGATCCCCCCGGCGTTGTCTGCGCTCAGCGCCGTGCCGGTTCCGGGCGTGCCGGTTGCCATGTTTTTGATGTAGGCGTTCGAGCCGCTCTTCCAAGCCTGATACATTGCCCCATCGAAACCGTAAGCATTGGTGCTGTTGTCTGCAGTGATGGCGCTGGCGGCTTGTCCCGTGCCCGCCAAAGAGGTCAGTTTCACGCTGTTGATGGTGGTGATTGCTTCCAGCTTCTCGCTGCCGGCAGTGCCGACATACCACGCATACGCCACCGCACCCGGCACAACCGGCGTACTGGCACTGATGACATTGGTGCCACTGGCGGTGATGGCGCCCGTACTGGTCGCCCCGGATTTATTGGACGAGCCACCGCCGTAATTGAATGTCTTCCCGTCCACGCTGGTAACGCTGACCTGACCGGGGACGCCGTTCGCCAATGAAGACGCCTGATAACCGAACACATCCAGCGCCACCACAATGACGTTGTACGTGCCGTCTGCAATCGTGCCGCCGGTGTTTGCCACGCTCACCGTGGGAGCGGTGGGGGTTCCCAGCGCCACGCCGTTGTTGGCTGCCAGAATACTCAATTCTTCCTCAATCATCAGCGCCCACAAAAGACGCTGGGCGGTTGTAGCGCGGACATCTTCAAACCCGTTGGCTGCCAACTCCGCCTCAAAGGTCACGGTGTCTTCCAGCCCCAGCGATTTGTATGCGGCTGATTTGCCTTCCACGGTAGTGGCAACCACTCCGTTGCGCTGCCCTTCCGGCACAAATGCGCGCAGGCTGTTGGTGTTGATGGCGGTCACGGATTTCCAGTTGGTTGCCGTGCCACCCCCCCCGCCGACACGCGGAATTTTATTGCGCAGAGGGGTGAGTACCGGGAACAGATTCTTCGAGGGCGCTTGCAGGTCGTACCATACCAGCCCCGTAGACTGCGTGATGGCTTTTTCGAGTTTGTCAATGTCTTGTGGCGAGGAAACTGCTTTCTTGAAGGCTTGCAGCGCCTCGCCGGTCAGTTCGCTTAAGTTGTTGATTAACATCTTCTTCTCCTTTCCTTACAAAGTAATTGTTGTGCCTTGCGTCGCTTTGATTTGTAGTTCGGCGATTTTTTGACCGATAATCTGTCGCAATTGCGGGTCTGTTTCATTGGCAAACATGGTTTTGAGTACCGCCTCTTGCCCTTGCGCTCCCTCCGCTCCAAGTTCACGCAGTACCGGACCCGTTGCGGCGTGTTTTTCAACGGTCTCCATTCGCTTCGCCAATTCTTCAACCGCAGCCACTGTCTTCACCAGATCGCCATGCAACGTCTCTTGCATTTTTTGCAGGTCGGTCATTCCGGTGTTGACCTTTTCCAGCGCTTCAGCATCCACCAAATCTTTGACCGCATCAGAAATGGTTTCTCCCTGCACTTTTTGCAGCGATTCGATTTGCTCCGCCTTGACAAAGTCGCGTTCCGCCAGCGCAGCGTCAATCAACGATTGC
>JAJRSQ010000279.1 GCA_024278725.1 Chloroflexota bacterium | reverse complement strand
GAAAATGCGTAAGAGCGGCTCGCAAATCGCCCCTGCGGCGTGAAATCATGAAAACCGGCAACCTTAAACTTTACTTTGCAACAGCCGTGCTTGCTCCCTGCTTCTTGTTGCCCACTGCAAACAAACGGAGGAAATTATGTGTGGTATTGTCGGTTATATCGGGCATCGTCCCGCAACAAAAATTGTTTTGAACGGATTGAAGAAGCTGGAATATCGCGGTTATGACTCGGCGGGGATTGCCACCATTCAAAACGGCAAAATCGCGGTGCGCCGCGATGAAGGAAAGCTGCACAATCTGGAAACCATGCTGGCATCATCCCCCATCAACGGGCAATTGGCGATGGGACACACCCGCTGGGCAACGCACGGCGAACCGAACCGGCGCAACGCTCATCCCCATACTGATGAAAGCGGCACGGTGGCGGTGGTGCAGAACGGCATCGTTGAAAATTTCATCCCCCTGAAAAAAGAGTTGGAAGCCCGCGACCATCATTTTCAATCGGATACCGATACAGAAGTGATTGTCCATCTGATTGATGAAAATTTGCGGCAGGGGCACGATTTTGTGACCGCGTGCCGGATGGCGTTTCGCCGCCTGCGGGGTTCGCACGCCATTGTGGCGTTGAGCAAACTGGCGCCGGACAAATTGGTCGCCATCAGGTTGGGGAATGCGGGCGGCGTGACTATCGGCTTGGGCGATGGGGAGACGTTTTTGGCATCGGACATGCCCGCCATTTTGGAACACACCCGGCGCATGGTTTTCATGGAAGATGGCGATATGGCGGTCATCACCGCCGCGGGGGTGGAGTTTTCCCGGCTCGATGGCACGGTCATTGCCAAAACAGAAACCACCGTGGCGTGGGACCCCGTCAGCGCGGAAAAGGGCGAATATCGCCATTTTATGCAGAAAGAAATCGCCGAGCAGGCGCGTAGTCTGGCGGATACCATCGGCACGCGGGTGGATTTTGAAACGGGCGCGGTACATCTGCCCGACCTGAATTTATCTCCGGACGATGCCCAATCCATCCGGCGGATGGTCATCACGGCGTGCGGAACCAGCGCGTACGCGGCATTGGTCGGCAAATTTATGATTGAATCGCTGGCGAAAATTCCGGTTGAAGTGGATTACGCCAGCGAATTTCGCTACCGTGAGCCGGTGATTGATGACCACACGCTGCTGCTGGCAATCAGCCAGAGCGGAGAGACGGCGGACACGCTGGCAGCGATGGACGAAGCGAGAAAGCGCGGCGCGCGGCTCATCAGCATTGTGAATGTGCAGGGAAGCATGGCAGAACGCATCAGCGACGGGACGATTTTGATGCACACGGGACCGGAAATCGGCGTGGCGAGCACCAAAGCGTTCACTGCGTCGCTGGTTGACCAGCTTTTGCTGGCGATGGCGCTGGGGCAGATGCGCGGCACACTCGATGCGGCGGAGAGTCACGCGCTGGCGCAGGCGCTGCTGGCGCTCCCCGCACAGGCAGGCAACGTGCTGGCAGACGGCAACGACTTCGAGACGATTGTCAATCGGTTTTACGAGCGGGCGCATTTCCTCTATTTGGGGCGCGGCATCAACTACCCCATCGCGCTGGAGGGGGCGCTGAAATTGAAGGAAATCAGCTACATCCATGCGGAGGGGTATCCCGCCGGAGAGATGAAACACGGTCCCATCGCTCTGATTGACGACTGGATGCCGGTGGTGGCAATTGCGTTGCGCGATGCGGTGTACGAAAAGATGATCAGCCAGATTGAACAGGTGAAAGCGCGGAACGGGACGGTCATTGCGCTGACCAACAGCGGCGATGCGCGGGTGGCGGCGCTGGCTGACCACGTGCTCACCGTGCCGGAAACGCATCCGCTGGTGTCGCCGGTGCTGGCGGTGCTGCCTCTGCAACAACTGGCATATCACATGGCGGTTCGGCGCGGGAACGACGTGGATCAACCGCGCAACCTCGCCAAATCGGTGACGGTGGAATAGCAACGAAACAATCCCCGCTGTACAAACGCGGGGATTGTTTTTTCCGACCGGATTTTCGGCGGCGCATCATTGATGTATGCGCCGCCGCTTTTTTGGCGGCTAATCGCCCCCTTCACGCCCATCCGGATGGCAGGCAACACAATTGCTGATATTGCTGATGCCTTCCTCCGCATGTTTGCGAATCATTTTATTCTGGTCATGACAACTGAAACAAGTGTAGGAAGCGTAATTATTGCCCGGATGGCAGGTTGCGCAATTGCTGTTTGCGCCACCGTGATTCAACGGGAAGGTGTGATTGGTGAATGTCGCCGGTTTCCAGCCCGATGTTTTGTGGCACTGGGCGCAGTCGGTGCCGAATTGCCCGTTATGCGCGTCCTTCGCCGCGTGGCAACTGTAGCAATCCTTCGGCGTGCCCGCATATTGCCCGTTGGTGTGACACGAGGTGCAATTCACCCCGGTGTGCTGCCCCGTCAGCGGGAAGCCGGTATTGTTGTGGTCGAAACTCACGTTCCCCCACGCCGAGGTGTTGTGACACGCCGCGCAGTCGGTGCCGAATTGCCCGTTGTGTTTGTCTTTCGACGCATGACAGCTGTAGCAATCCTTCGGCGTGCCCGCATATTGCCCGTTGGTATGGCACGAGGTGCAATTCACGTTGACGTGCTG
>JAJRSQ010000002.1 GCA_024278725.1 Chloroflexota bacterium | reverse complement strand
TCGGTGGCGTTGAGGGCGTTCACGGCGAAGGTGGGCGACGTCAGTTCCATTCGCATTGAGTTTTGGATGAGGATGGTGGCTTCATAATGGTTCACCGCGCCCACAATCGGCGGTGCATCGGGCGGGATGGGGATACGGTCGAAGTCGCCGGTGGTGAGCGACGCCAACGCGGGCGGACGTTGCACCAACACCCGCAGCACATCGCTGGAGCCGGGGCTGAAACGCAGGGGGTAGCTGACATTCACGCTGCCGAAAATGGCGGCGGGGTCGGGTTCTGCGCCCGCCGTGGTTTCAAATTGGGGTCTGGTGCCGGATGGGCGCGGGATGCGCGGGGTGTCGGTGGCGGTCGGCACCGTGGTTTCGGGGACGGTGGGCGCGAGTACGGTTGCGGAAAACATCATCCCCACTCCGATGACCGCCAGCACGACCGCACCGGCAATGGCGATAATGGCGATTGGATTTCGTTTCACGCTTGCCCCTCCTGTTTCTGTATTGCTGCTTTCAGCAATACCGGGCGACCACAAGGGTCGCCCCTACGAATGAACGAATATCTCGCTTGCTACCCTGCCTCATCAAATACAATCCCTGCCACCGACACAAACGACGTTTCATTTTCATCGGCGATGCAGCAATCATAGGCGGTCACTTCGCCCTGCACCCTACCCAGCATTTTCAGGGTGAGGTAGAATGGCGCAGTGCCGCACACATTCCGCGCCCCCCGTTCCGCCCGAATGATGTCGAAAAAGCCATCGGCATCCCCGGCGATGATGGGCGCGAGCATGCGTTCATCATCCTGTTTGAGCGCGGTTTTCAGCGCCGGGGTGATGGGCGCAGTGTCGAAAGCGGGTCCCAAATGCGCCAAATCGCCCGATGCGACTGTCAGCACGCGCCGTCCGGCGGTGGCGGCTTTCACCGCCGAGAGTACCGCCTGCAATTGGCGGTCGTCGGCGGGACGCTGCCCGTTGCCGATGAAGTGGTAAAAGGAGCCGACGAGAATCGGCACGATGGGCACGGGTTTTTCGTCTCGGATGAATTGCAGCCACGTGACCACCAGCTCGATGGAATGTTCGCGGCGATGATTCAACTCTTCCGCGAAGGCGTTTTCTTCCCCCAGCACGTTCACCACCGCATCCACCACCGATTGCTCGGTGGGCAGCACGCCGAAGGGCGTGGCATAATTTTGGCGGGTCGGGGTGATTTGCCCCGGCAGAAAACTGTTGTGGTCGGTGGCGAAAATGACCACCACTTCCGCTGTTTGCGCCGGTTTGCGGGCGCGTTTCCAGAGTTGCGCGTAGACATTGCCGCCACGCGCATAATCAATATGCGGGCAAAAGAGTCCGCTGCCGTGCGCCAACGGCTCGACGGGGGGCGTGGCGTCCATGAACGCCTGCAACTCGCGGCGCAGCGCGGCGGGGTCGGCGGGGTAGCTCAACCCGGCGAGCGCGGGCGGGCGGTGCGGTGTAGCGCGGAATTTTTCCAGCGCGTATTTTTTTATCTCCGCGAAATTTTCGTTGTTCAGCAGATAGAGGTCATCCAACTGACCGAGCAGGCTTTCGATTTCCGTTTCGGAAATGAGCTGTCCGGTGGATTGGATGAACACCTGCCGCATTTCGGCAACGGTGTGCTGCCCGTCGAGCGTCGCCAGCAGCGTGCCCAGAATTTGCGGAACCATCGCGTACCGGTCGGAAAGCTCCAGCGGGTCGCGCAGGTAAAAGACGGGTTGCCCATCGTGGACGAAAGATTTCACCTCAAGGGGGCGGAGTTTGGCGTAATCGAAATTTGACATAGTCGGTGGTCAGTTTTCAGTCATCAGCTGAAAACCGATAACTGAAAACTGATAGCTGATGACTCTTTACGCTTCCACAATCTCAATCGTTTTCAGCGTGTCGCCCGGCTGGCGGCTGCGTTGCGGGTCGCGGATGGAAATAGATTTGACGACATCCATCCCTTCCACCACTTCCCCGAAAATCGTGTGCCGGTTGTTGAGGTGCGGCGTTGCCACAAAGGTGATGAAGAACTGGCTGCCGTTGGTGCCGGGACCGGCGTTCGCCATTGCCAGCAGACCGGGGCGGTCGAAGGTCAACTCGGGGTGGAATTCGTCGCCGAATTTGTAGCCCGGACCGCCCATCCCGCTGCCGGTGGGGTCGCCACCCTGCGCCATAAAATCGGGGATGACGCGGTGGAAAGTTGTACCATCGTAATACCCTTCCCGCGCCAAAAACACCAGATTGTTGACGGTCTGCGGGGCTTTATCGGCGAAGAGTTTAATTTTGATGTCCCCTTTATCGGTTTTGAAAATAGCGTGATAGGTTTTTCCGGTATCAATGACCATTTCCGGGGGGGATGAATACTGTTTTGACATTTGTTTGTCTCCTTTTTTTATTGGAACGCAGATGAACACAGATTATTTCTGAGGCGTGGAGATTGCACTCTTCGGCATTTTCAACTTCGCTTTGCTCGCAATGACAGCCTCCTGAGTTCCCGAAATCCCAATGTTATTGCAATTTATGGTGGTGGTTCAAATTGACTGATGGAAATCTATTCGCCGGTAGGGGCGAACCTGTGTGTTCGCCCTTTTTGGGCAGACACATAGGTCTGCCCCTACCCCCTACCTTGCTTCATCAGTTAAAAATAACCACTACCCAATTTATATCTCATCACGATGGATATCGGCTTGCCGTAAAATTTCCAGCAGCGTGCCTTTGGGTAAATGCTTTTTGTGAAAAGGTACGACAACTCGTCGTTGTGTTTCGGGATGATAATAAATATGGTGACTGCCCTTTATCCTGTCCAAAACAAATCCGCGTTGTTTCAAAAGTTTAATGATACGCGCGGAGGTCAACGATGGTAATTTAGGCATACGCCTCCACCATCAAATTGTACTCTAACGTGTCTGCATCGTTGGGGATATCCTCCCCGTGTTCACGCAAGCTCCCAATATATACCTGAATCGCTTCTCTTGCCATTTCGATGGCTTCTTCGATGGTCTCTCCATAAGTCACGCAACCGGGCAACGACGGCACAAGGACCGTGTATCCGCCTTCCGGTTCGTTTCTCAACAGCACGCGGTAATTCAAACTCTTCATACCACCATCCTTTCATTTTTGGGGAACTCATTGCAATTCCTCGGCGTCTAGGATATGATAAAGGAAACCGGCTGAAAAATCAAAGGACGGCTGCAAAATGACTCGCAAAATCGCCACATTTTTGATATTATTGTCGATAACGTTTTTGACGGCATGCACCATTGGAGATAAAAAGGACACTGGTATGACCCCCACCGACACCCCAAACTCGACGGCAACCCCATCCCCAACCCCCACCGACCCCCCGCCCAAACCGCAGGTGAGCTACAACCCCGTCCCCGCCGATGCGCTTGCGCCGGTGGTGATTCAGCGCGCTCCCCGGCGCGGCGAAGCCCTCGCGCCCGATGGCGGCATTACGCTGGTCTTTGACCGCGAAATGAATCCGGACACGGTGGCGCAGGCGCTGACCGTGCAGCAGGCGGGCGAGCCGCCGACGCCCGTTGAAGGCTCGCTGGGGTGGGACGGCGCGCGTATGGTGACGTTTCAGCCGAAAAATCCGCTCCCCCGCGATACGGTGTTCGATGTGATTTTGACGCAGGACGCCACGGCGAACACCGGCGAACCCCTGCGCGAGCCGTATGTTTTCCGCTTCCAAACGGCGGGCTATCTGGCGGTGACACAGGTCATCCCCGCGCCGGACACCACCGATGTCGCCGTCGATTCCACCATCACCGTGATGTTCAGCCGCCCGGTGGTGCCGCTGACCAGTCTGGGGCAGATGGAAGATTTGCCCGTTCCCGTGACCTTTGAACCGGCAATCCCCGGCACGGGCGAATGGCTCAACACCTCCATTTTTGTGTTCACCCCCGAAAAACCGTTGACCGGCGGCGTGCGCTACACCGCCCGCGTCGGCACCGATTTTTCCGCCTTCACGGGCGAATCGCTGGCAGAGCCGTTTGAATGGCGATTCTCCATCGCCCCGCCGAAAATTGTTTCGGTATTCCCCAACGACGGGCGCACGCTAGTGGACATCAACACCCCGGTGCGCATCACTTTCAACCAGCCGGTCGATTTAGTTTCGGCGAAAGAACGTTTTTCGATGACCGGCGGCGGTGGCTTTTTGCGCTCGGATGAGGTGAAAGGGGAGATGGCGCTTGCGGGGAACACGCTGGTTTTCACCCCGACCCAAGCCCTGCAATTCGATACCACCTACCGGCTGGAAATGTCGGCGGGAGT
>JAJRSQ010000278.1 GCA_024278725.1 Chloroflexota bacterium | reverse complement strand
GGCTACCAAACGGCGTATCGCGGCGACGGCACAGGCTGGCAAAGTGCGGCAATTCCCTTCACCACCCTTTCCGGTTGGATGGGCGACAGCCTCAACGACCCCAACGCCGATGACCGAGGATGGAACATCACTTTTGAAATACCTTTTTCAAGTTTGGGGATGAGCAAACCCGCCAACGGAACGAAGTGGGGGCTGGCGATGGTTGTTCACGACCGGGACGATGCGGCGGGGACAGCAATTCCCGACCGGGTGTACCCGGAGACGTTCAGCGACACCCGCCCCGACACATGGGCGACGCTCCGCTTCGGGTTGCCGGTCTATTCGCCCCCGCTCATCACCCCGGAGGGCACAACCACCGTGCGGCAAGGGCTGAACGGCGTGACGGTGAGCGACGCGCAAGTCGGCGGGTTTTCCACCTGCGGCGAACCGTTCTATCCGAATTTTTTCAATGGCTGGGGCGATGCCACCGAAACGGATTACGCGAATTTTTATAATGGCACAACCGACCCGCATTCGCAAGTGAATGTGCAAAACCAGTGGAACATCACCGACTGGCCCTGTTTTTCCAAATTTTACATGCGTTTCCCGCTCGACAGCGTGCCCGCCGGAAAGTTCGTCATTTCCGCCACACTGACGCTGTACCAATTCGGCAACGCCGACCCCTCGCAGGCAGAGCCGTCGTTCATTCAGGTTCATTCGGTGGGAGATGGTTGGGATGCGGCGACACTTTCATGGAACAATGCCCCGCTCGCTACCGAAAATCTCGGCGGCACGTGGGTGGGGGTGCTGCAAACGCAACCGCCGTGGCCCGGCGTGGCTCGGCAGTGGGATGTGAGCGCGGCGGTCTCGGCGGCGATGCAGGCGGGCACACCGCTCAACCTCGCGCTGTATTCGGCGGACAATGCGCTGCACAGCGGCAAATATTTCACCGCGTCAGATATGCCGGCGTGGGATGCGGTGGGTCGTCCGACGCTCACCGTGCGCTGGGGGACGCCGGCGGCGGTGACGAATCGGGTTTATCTGCCGTTGGTGTTACGGTGAAATTTATCCGGAATCGTGCAGGGGCGAACCCGCGTGTTCGCCCCTGCGCCGCAATCGGCTAAACGTCAACAGAACCTAATGATACCCGTTCTCTTCCACATAAATGACTTTGCTCCCCTGCGGTGAAAATCCGAACGGAATTGAGCGCAATTCCGGCAAAGCGCGCAAAATATCGCCGTGCTTTTCCGGCGGGGCGTACAACAGCAGAAACCCGCCCCCCCCCGCACCGAGAATCTTCCCGCCGATGGCGCCCGCCATCCGCGCCCGTTGATACCAGCCGTCAATCTGGGTGTTGCTGATGTGCGCCGTGAGCTTCCGTTTTTCCATCCACCCCGCGTGTAAAATTTCCCCAAACCCGCCGAGGTCATTCTTTTCCAGCGCGTCCAAAAGCTGATGCGCCAATCCGACCATCTTCCGCAGCGATGCCTGCTTGTCGGGATTTTCGCGCGTTTCCTTCGCCTGCTCGGAAAGCAGATTGCGGGTTTTGCGCGTCATGCCGGTGTAGAGCATGAGCAACCCATCCTGCAACGCCCGCTTCGTCTCCGGGGTGCAAATCACCGGGTCAACAAAAACCGTTCCATCGGGATTGAAGCGGATGAACTGCAAGCCGCCATACGCGGCGATATACTGGTCTTGCTTGCCCGACGGATGGTGACACAAATCCATCTCGATGTGGCACGCTTCGCCGGCGAGCCGTTCCGCGCCCGCCATATGCCCGTTGGCGGCATACAGCGCATTCAGCAACCCCACGGTATAACTGCCCGACGACCCCAACCCCGTCCCCTGCGACGGAATATCGGAGATGGACGTAATTTCCACGCTGGAAGTGATGCCCAGCAATTTCATCGCTTCGCGGATGAGCTCGTGCTGCAACTCGTCCACCGTGTCCACAATTTCGGTGATGGAATAGCTGGCGCGAATCTTGTGGTCGAATTTGGGATTGGTGGTGATGTAAATATATTTGTCGATGGCGGTGCTGACCACTGCGCCCTGTTCCTGTTCATAGAATGCGGGAAGGTCGCTGCCGCCACCGGCAAAACTGATGCGCAACGGGGTGCGGGTGATAATCATAGAGACACCTTTGGTTGAATTTTTGTTGTCATTGCAAGCCGAAGGCAAAGCAATCTCATCCATCAATGTGCGGAGATTGCTTCGGGCTACGCCCTCGCAATGACAACTCTATCCTTTTATGAACGATAACGTCTGCCATCCGGCGCTGACCGCGCTTTTGAAACCCTGCCACGTGTTCAACCCTTTCAGGATGGTCAGAATGGGCATGGGGCGGAACATCCACTCGCGGGTGGCGCGTTTCTGCCAGTAATTCAGTTCCTCGGCGGTGAGATTGGGGTAATCCAGCACGGTGGATTGATCCATATCCACCTGCTCCCAATCTGTGCCGGGGCGGAACCAGCCGTTTTCCACCACTTCATAAAAGAAGGGCGTGCCGGGATACGGCGCGGCGATGTGGAAAATCGCTACGTTGAGCGGCAATTTTTTGGAGAAAGCAATCGTCTGTTTGATGGTCTCCACCGTTTCGCCGGGCAACCCGATGATGAAATAGCCGAAGTTTTTGATGCCCGCTTGTTTCGCCCATGTGAGCGCGCGCTCGGCTTTGGCGGGGTCGGCGCCTTTGCGGGCGCGCTTCAAAATTTCCGCCGAACCGGATTCGATGCCCCACGAAATCATATGGCAACCGGCGCGCGCCATCGTCTGCAACATTTCTTCATCCACATAATCCACCCGGCTATTGCACATCCACTGCATGTTGATGTTTTCCTCAATCATAGCGTGGCAGATGTCCATCACCTGCCGGCGGTTCACGGTGAACAAATCGGCATAAAACATGATGTTGTCAATGCCCAGTTTTTTCAGATGGCGCAACTCCGCCATAATATTTTCCGCCGACCGCAACCGCACGGCGTAATTGTAGCTGACGTGTTTGATGCAATATTTGCACCCGGCGGTGCAGCCCCGGCTCGGCACAACAAAGGCATAGGGTCCTTTGATGATGGGCATTCGATATTTGTCCAGCGGCAAAAGTTCATGCATGGGCAGGGGCAGGTCATCCAGATTGGGGATGAAGGGGCGGTCGGCGGTGATGGTGGGTTTGCCGCCGTCGCGCCAGCCCAGCCCTTTGATGGCGCTGAAATCGCCCGCCGCGACTGCCGCCATCTGGATGGGCGTCCATTCCGGGTCGGTTTTTTTCAGCAGCGCGTCAATTTCGGGGTTCTGCCCCATTCTGCCGTCGAGGGCGTCCACCAGCTCGCGCAGGGTGAGTTCCGGCTCGCCGCGCAGCACAAAATCCACGGCGGGGAAATCGCGCATGGTGTTGATGGTGTTGGGCGTGACGTGCGTGCCGAATGCGATGGTGGTCGCGCCTTTGCTTTTCGCCAGAAAAACGCCGAACATATCATTGGTGAGCGTCGGCGCGGTGACCTGCGTCAGATAATAGCGCGGCTGTTTTTCATCCAGCACCGCTTCAAATTCATCCCAGTCCATCCCCGTGGCAATGGCATCCACCACATCCACGCGGTAATCGGGATGCAGCAACGCCGCCATCCGCGCCAGCGAAACCTGGGGCCACAGCATATTCTCGCGCGAGCGTCGCCCCACCCGGTGCTGAGAACGAATCCACACCCCGCCATCGGGCGAGGGGGGATTGACCAGCAGCACATCCACCGCGCCGGATTTCCGGGCGGCTTTGGTCGGTTCTTTCATCATCGCACTGATGTCCGGAAATTCCGCCGGACGTATTTTTTTGATGGGGCGCGTCCCCAGATTCACCCATTTATCTTCCGACATACCTTGCTCCAATTGTGCGTTTCACGTTTCACGCCTCACGTTTTATTCTCCCAAATCCGATTCCGACTTCTCTTCGCGCGTGGTCAATTCCGAGAGTACCAGTCCCATCAACCACGATGAAAAGAGTTGGATGCCGGTCAGCACCATCACCGTGCTGGTGGCGGGCACAAACCACGGGGCGACATCATCCCGCCGCGAGGTGTTCCATC
The DNA here is from genome assembly GCA_024278725.1 of Chloroflexota bacterium. Taxonomy (GTDB): domain Bacteria; phylum Chloroflexota; class Anaerolineae; order 4572-78; family 4572-78; genus JANTHQ01. The sequence continues at coordinate 883 of JAJRSQ010000278.1, read as the reverse complement.
GCCGCCAGACATCCGCCACGTACAGCAAGCCGCCCCCAACCACCGAACCGATGCCCAGCCAGCCGAAATGATTTTCCAGCGGTTTGTGGAAGAGTGGACGCCCGAACAGCCCCTGGCGCACGGGGCGTTTGTGGAAGAGCGAAACCAGATAGTTGAACAGCGTGCCGGTGGCGAAAATGCTCGTCCCGGCGGCGCTGAGCACCAACCCGGCGAACCAGCTCACCAGTTGCGAATCTTTGCGCGACGCCGGACTGCGGCTGATGGTGCGCCACATCGCGGAAAAAACCCCTGCCAGCCACAACCCGAAACCAATCAGCCCGAAAATGCGGGTGGGATTGTAGGTCAGTGCGGTCATCAGAATGGAATTCAGGAAGCGAAGCCCGTCATGCACCACGCTGAGTTTGCTCGCGCCGACCCGCTCGGAATAGGGGATGGGCACTTCTTCCACTTTGATGGTCTCATGCATGGCGCGGGTGCTCATCACCGGGGTGAAATTCAACCCGTCGGGGAGCGGATAGAGCGTTTCCAGCACGTCGCGGCGCAAAACACGCTGCCCGCTGGCGCTGTCGGTGACGCGCCGGTTGCTGATGACGCTCACCAGCGTGGCGAAGATGGTATTGCCAATGCGGCGGGTGAGCGGCATATCGCTTTCGTGCCCCGCCATCCGCGACCCCACCACCAAATCGGCGTCGCCATGCACAATGGGTCGGCACAGTTGCGGGAAATATTCCGGCGGGTATGTGCCATCCGCGTCCAAAAACGCCAGCAAATTCCCCTTCGCCGCGCGGAAGCCGGTTTTGATGGCAGCGCCATATCCCTTGTTCACCGGATGCTGCACCAGCACCACATCGGGATACCCCGCCACAATATCGGGCGTGCGGTC
>JAJRSQ010000277.1 GCA_024278725.1 Chloroflexota bacterium | reverse complement strand
TTTCAAAGCGGGCGATGAGATTCGAACTCACGACCTTCTCCTTGGCAAGGAGACGTTCTACCACTGAACTACGCCCGCGTATCAATCAGTTACGGCGCATATTTTAATCAGTTGGAGCTTTTTGTCAAATCAGTTGCTATTGTTTGAATGTTTTACGGGGCGTTTCCGGCAAAGATTAGCGGCAAAAAGATGGCGAAATGTGGCGCCGCTTCGATGGTGAATGCGGCGGGGATGACCGTTTGCTGCCCGTCCGGGTTGGCGATGCTCAACGCATACGTGCCTGCCGAAAGCCCCACCGGAACCGTCGCCCGCACTTCCGAGCCGCTCACCAGCGTCACATACATCAGCGGCGTTTCGCCCAGCCGCACCACCGGCGTCCCCCAGAACCCGCGCCCGCGAATGACGATGTCGGTCTCGGTGTTTTCTGCGCCGGATTGGCGGCTGATGGCATCAATCCGGGGCGCGGAACGCTCGGCGGGCGATGTGTCTGCCGCCAGCGAATGGATTGCCGCGTCCAGTTGGATGCGCGCGTAGACCCGCCCGGTCGCGGTATCGGTGATGGGTACGCCGGTGGTGATGACTGTTTCCAGCAGCGTTTCATTTTCAATGGTGGCGGCATACGATTTCAGCACCGCCCATGCCCCCGCCACATGCGGCGTTGCCATTGACGTGCCGCTTTCTGCCCCAAAACGATTGTTCGGCAGGGAGGAATAGATGCCTTCCCCCGGCGCGAGCAAATCCAACTGGGGGGAACGGTTGGAAAAAACGCTCAACCGTTCTTCCGCACCGAGCGTGCTGGTTGCGCCGACGCTGACCGCGCGGGAAATGCAGGCGGGCACGTCCACCGCATTCGAGCGCCCTTCGTTCCCCGCCGCAACCACCGTGGCGATGTCCGCCTCCCACAGCGTTTCAATCACCGCCGACAACGGGTCATCGTTGCACGTGCCGGTGGTCGGACTGCTGGCGGCGCTTAAATTGATGGCGGCAATATTGTAAAACCCTTTTATCTCATTAATATAATCGAAGGCAGCCAGCCGGTCTGAACTGTAGCTGCGCAAACAGGGCGAGACCCCATTGCAAATGGCATCATCATTGATGAGCGAAAAGATTTGCACGGCGATGATGGTCGCGTCTTTCGCCACGCCGGAAAATTCCGTCCCCCGCCCGGCAGCGATGCCCGCGACGTGCGTGCCGTGCCAGCATTCCGCCACGCCGGAACACGGCTGTGCCGCTCCCGTGCCGATGTCTGTGTCCGAACCGTTGGGGCACAAACCGGATGAAATCGTCCCCATCGTTGTCGAAAAACACGCTTCGGCAATCACTTTATTCCGCAAAAAAGTATGGCGGCTGTCCACCCCCGTGTCCATCACCACCACCGACCACCCCGCGCCGGAATAACCCATCCCCCATACCGATGTTGCGCCGATGTCCTGCGTGCTGTGAATGACCTGCGGCGCGGCGAGCGTATCGGCGGAGATTGCCGCCACCTGCGACAACCGCGCCAGCCGTTCCAGCGCGGCGGGCGATGCCGTCAGCGCGATGTACGGCAGGGTGCGGTATGTCCGCACCGTCGATACGCCGTCTGCCCCCACTGCGCTCAGCACCGATGCCTGCGCCGTGGCAATGGCGTCGCGGCGGGCAAACGTCGGGGCAGGGCGCAACGCCACAATCACCCGCACCGCTCCATTCAACTCGGCGGTGGCGCGCAGGGCAGAAACGTCGACGGGCGGCGGCGCATCGGCGCGGGCGGGCGTCATCCATATCGCAAAAAATATTAAACCGACAAACAGGATAAACCGCCATTGGCGGCGGTGTGTGCGGTGTATCATAAAATTATTTTCGGGATGGTCAATGATGGTGAATGAAAATCTAACTTCTAACATTTTATCACATTGGCGGGGCAATTTCTACAAAAAAAGCAGGTTCTAACCAATTTCTATGATTATGCTAATGACTTTTACATGTGGTATGATACGAAAAATAATTTTACGGGAATATTGAATGATAAAACGCGGTATAGTTGTGCTTTCGGTACTTTTTTGGGGGATGATGTTGGCGGCGGGGCGGGTGGCGCCGGTGTATGGGCAGGGCGGCTTTCCGCGCTATTGTCTGGAATATGCGGATAATCTGGTGCAGAATTGCGGCTTTGACGCGGGGATGACGAACTGGATGCCCTTTGTGGTTGCGGGCGCGGCGAATGTGACCACCATCGGCGGCGACCGGTGCCACACCATCAACCAACCATGCGGGTACATCAGCTCGAATGGCGGCTTTGCGGCGGGATTTCTCCAGCAGATTCCGGTGACGCCCGGCGGCATTTACGATGCCAATGTTCAGTTGATTCTGTACGATTCATACGACAAAGACGATGGCGGCGTCGGGCGGAAAATTGGGCTGGACCCCACCGGCGGCACCGACCCCAATTCGCCGAACATTGTCTGGAGCCCCGAAGTATGGGCGTTCGACCGCGCCCACGTGCTGGTATTTCCGGCGTTGCAGGTGCAGGCGACCGCGCAATCGGGCACGATGACCCTTTTTGTGTGGGTGAACAATCTGGCGCGTGTGCCCAGCCCCATCTTTCAGGTGTGGGTTGACGAAATCGGCATGGTGAAAATCGGGCAGGCAACACCGACCGCCACCCCCATCCCCCCCACGCCGACCCCCGTCCCGCCGACCGCGACGCCCCTCCCCACCGAGACCCCCGTGCCGACCGCGACGCCATCCCCCACTGCCAGCCCCAGCCCCACACCGACATTCACGCCTTTGCCGACCGCGACCGCCACGGCGACCGC
>JAJRSQ010000276.1 GCA_024278725.1 Chloroflexota bacterium | reverse complement strand
GGAGTCGGTTTCATCCATGATGGCGAATTTGGGCTGCAAAAGCGCCATCTGCAAAATTTCGGCGCGTTTCTTTTCGCCGCCGGAGAAACCGTCGTTGAGGTAGCGCCGGGCAAACGAGCGATCCATCTTCAGCATTTCCATTTTTTCCAGCAAAAGTTTGCGGAATTGGGTAATGGGCATGTCGCCCCGCACGGCATTCAACGACGTGCGCAGGAAGTTCGCCATGCTCACCCCCGGAATGGCAGTGGGATACTGAAACGCCAAAAACAACCCGGCGCGCGCCCGTTCATCGGGGCTCAGTTCCAGCAGGTTTTGGTCGCCGAGCAAAATGTCGCCGCCCTCCACCTCGTATTTCGGATGCCCCGCCAGCGCGTATGCCAGCGTGCTCTTTCCACCGCCGTTGGGACCCATAATTGCGTGTACTTCACCCTGCTTCACCGTCAAATTGATGCCCTTCAAAATCGGTTTTTCTTCCACGCTGACATGCAGGTCTTTTATTGATAATGTCAAAGCCATAAGTTGTTCGTCTCCGTTTACTGTTTTCTACGTCAACCACACAATGGGGTTGGAATTCGGATGATATTTTACAAGCGCCGGAATAATTTGTCAACTTTTTTGTTGTTAAATTTTTGCAATGTCCCCGCCGCCATGCTATAATTTTTCTTGAATTAAAAAGGGGTAATGTGCAGTAATGTCAAAAAACGGTTTATTACGTGATGTGCATATGCCAAAAACACGGCGATTGGTGTTGCTGGCAATTAAGGAACATGGTCGCCTCACGGCAGACCAGTTGGCGGAGATGCTCAGCATCAGCGCGGTAGCTGTGCGCCGCCATTTGGACAACCTGAAGCAAGACCGTTTGGTTTCATATGAAGAAACCCAACGGGGTGTGGGTCGTCCCCGGTTTGAATATTTTCTCACCCCCAAAGCCGACCACCTTTTCCCGCGCAACTATCAGGATTTGGCGGCGGATTTCATCCTGAGCATCCGCGATATGTACGGCAAAGAAGCGGTTGATGCCATTTTCAAAAAACGCGCCGACAAAATCACGCAAACGTACCGCCCGATGATTAATGGCGATACGCTGGAAAAACGGATTGCCCAGTTGGTGGCGTTGCGGCAGGAAGACGGCTATATGGCAAATTGGCAGAAGCAGGATGATGATTTGTTCATCATCACCGAACACAATTGCCCCATTCAGCATGTGGCATCCGAATGTTCGCAGGCGTGCCATGAAGATTTGATGTTATTTTCCAATTTACTGGGCGCGGAAGTCATCCGGCTCAACAATCAGGCAGATGGCGACCACACATGTCGTTACAAAGTTGCCGGGCAGGAATCAGATGCCGGAATGAGTTAGACTCCCCGGCAACTTTATAGTAAAATCCCCAAACCTTTAAAATAAAGAGGACATCGTATGTCACAAATTTCAAAAGAACAGGTTTTGGCGGCATTACGCCGCGTGATGGAACCGGAACTTCATCAGGATTTGGTTTCATTGAAGATGATTGAAGATATTCAGATTGATCGCGGAAAGGCCTCGTTCACCATTGTGCTGACCACCCCGGCGTGCCCGCTGAAAGCGCAGATTGAAGCCGAAGCGACGGCGGCAGTCATGGAAATTCCCGGTGTCACCGCCGTGGAAATCAACCTCGATTCGCACGTCCCCGCCGATTCACGGCTGATGGGCAACCTCAAGCTTGAAGTCCGCAACACCATCGCCGTTGCCAGCGGCAAAGGGGGCGTGGGCAAAAGCACCGTGTCCACTAATCTGGCGCTTTCGCTGGCAATGGAAGGTGCAAAAGTGGGCTTGCTGGATGCCGACATTTACGGTCCCAATATCCCGCTGATGATGGGCGTGGATAAAACCCCTCGCGCCATAGACGGCAAAATTATTCCGCCGATGGGGCACGGCGTGAAACTCATCAGCATGGGATTTTTGGTTGACCCGAAACAGCCGCTCATCTGGCGCGGTCCGATGTTGCACGGCACAATCCGTCAGTTTTTAGAGGATGTGAAATGGGGCGAGCTGGATTATCTGATTATTGACCTGCCCCCCGGCACGGGCGACGCCAGCCTGAGTTTGGCGCAAAGTATGAGCCTGACCGGCGCGGTGATTGTGACCACACCGCAACAGGTTGCCACCACCGACGTGATTCGCAGCATTGGCATGTTCCGCCAGTTGAAAGTACCCATCTTGGGGCTGGTTGAAAATATGAGCTATTTCATCGCCCCCGATACCGGCAACCGCTACGATATTTTCGGCACCGGCGGCGGCAAAAAAATGGCGGATGAAAATCATCTGGCATTTATGGGCGAAATTCCCATCGAAATTGCTGTGCGCGAAGGTGGCGACGCGGGCACACCTATTGTGGTGCGCAACCCCGACTCGGCGGCGGCGCAGGCAATCCGCAAAGTTGCCCGCACCGTGGCATCGCTGGTGAGCATTTATCACCTCGCGCCGGAATCGGTGGGGCAAGCGCCCGCCGCACCCACGTTGAATGTTGTCGGGCAGTAGCCTCATCCGCACCCCAAAAAGGCGAACCGATTGTGGTTCGCCTTTTTTGATGCCGCATTTTCACCGAAACTCAGCGCGTAACTTCAAAGCCCTCCCCGGCTGATTGCGACAAATCCACCATCACAATTTTTCCGCCCCACCCGTCCACCAAATCGTGCGCCCGCACGGTCACGGTGGTCACTTCTGCGGGGATGCGGATGCCGGATTGCCCACGGGTGAAAGGCTGTTCATCCACGTGCGGATGCACCAGCAGCCGCGTGAAGGGGTCGGCAGGTCTGGGCTTCACCACCGAGCCGTCGGGCAGCACCACATCCCAGCCATCTGCGTAATCCTCCCAGCCGGTATCGGGATGCGCCACCGTCACGTCGAAGCGCCATGTGCCGTCCGCCGCCTGCGCCGCTTTCACAAAAAGCACGTCGGCGTTGGCGGCAGAGGATGGCGCGGGCGTTGGCATCGGGGTGGGGGTGCGCACCGGCGACTCAGCGCGGGGCGCGGGAAGGTCGGGATTGATGGGAGAGACGGCGGTTGCGACCGGGGGTGTTGTTTTCGGCGCGGTGGCACATGCCGTCAGCGCAAAAAATAGTGTGCCCATCAAAAATAGGGGGGTAAATTTTTCCATCGGATTATCCTTTTGGGCTTTCGTGTCTATTCATCACGGATTTTTCGGGGCGCGTCGAGTATCATTCGGACTTTTTGCGCCAAATCATGGGTGGAAAACGGCTTGGGCAAAAACTCAATTGCCCTGGCGATATTGCCGTCACGCCCAATTAAATCGCGGGTGTACCCGGAGATGAACAATACCGGCAACTGCGGTTGTTTTTCCCGCAAGGTTCTCGCCAATTGCGGTCCGTCCATCTCCGGCATCACAACATCCGTCAACAAAATATCAAACGGTTGGGGATTTTGTTCCAGCAACGCCAGCGCATGTTTGCCGTTCTCCGCCACCAGCAGCGTGTACCCCAACGTGCGCAGGGCATCGGCGGTGAATATCCGCACAGCAGGGTCGTCTTCCACCAAAAGGATGGTCTCCGTGCCGGTGTGCGCCGCCGCCGATGCGTCCATCAATTCTTCTTCCGGAGATACTTCGGGAGTGGTGGCATAGGGCCACAAAACACGGATGCGGGTTCCCTGCCCCTTTTCACTTTCAACATAAATATTGCCGTTATTTTGTTTGACGATGCCATACACCATCGCCAGCCCCAATCCGGTGCCGTGTCCCTTCGGCTTGGTGGTGAAAAACGGTTCGAAGATGCGGGCTTTGGTCATTTCATCCATACCGATGCCGGTATCATAGACGCACAGACACACAAATTTGCCGACAGAACTGCCGGGGTGCAAGCGGACGAACGTGTCATCGGCATGGGTGATGCAGGTGTTGACGGTAATTTTTTTGATGACGGCATCGTCATATTCCTGAATGGCGTCGCGGGCGTTGACCACCAGATTCACCAAAACCTGTTCGAGCTGGGTGGGGTCGGCGTTGATGGGGGGCAGCGTGGGTCGGAGCGAAAAATCAAGCACGATGTCTTCGGGAATCAGCGAGCGCAACATTTCCGCGGTGTGCCGGATGTGCCGGTTGAGGTCGATTTGTTTGGGGCGGTAAATTTGGCGGCGACTGAACGCCAGCAATTGCCCGGTGAGCTTCGCCGCGCGTTTGCCCGCCTGCAAAACACCGTCCAGATTTTTCCGCACGGGATGTTCTTCCGGCAATTTCATCAATCCCAGTTCCGCCTGCCCGTTGATGGCGGTGAGCAGGTTGTTGAAATCATGCGCCACGCCTCCCGCCAGCGTGCCGATGGATTCCATTTTTTGCGCGTGCTGTAATTGCGCCTCGCTTTTTTGCAGCGCCGCTTCCGCCTCTTTCCGCGCCGTGATGTCAATTTCGGCGCAGATGCCCTTCAGCACTTCCCCCGCCGCGTTTTTCAGCGGATATTCATTCGCCAAAAGTATGCGTTTGCTGCCGTCGGCGCAAATATCTTCAAATTCCAAATCCGATAACTCTTCGCCCCGGAAAACGGCGGCGATATTTTTTTGGGTGCGTTCGACATTTTCCGGCTGAACCATCAACTCGAACATAGTTTTGCCCACCGCTTCTTCCGCCGACCACCCGTAGATATTCTCGGCGGTTTTGTTCCATTCCAAAATGCGCCCGTCGCGGTCATAAGTCCAGCACACAGCCGGTAAATTGTCGAATAGCATACGAAACCGCTCTTCGCTGGCTTTTAACGCTTCTTCAGCCTGCTTCTGAGCGGTCACATCATCATAAACAGCAACAATTTCTCCGGACGGCAACTTGTAGACATAATTTTCCCGCCACCCGATGCCACCCTCCTGATGAAATGAGAGCGAGTATTTCTCCGGTTTTCCGGTTCGGTACACCCGGCGAAAAACCTCAATCAAGCCGGACCTCACCACCCCCGGAAATGCGTGCGTCACCCGTTCCCCGATGATGTCCTCCCGATTGACCTGTTCAATCCGTTCCCCGGCGCGGTTGAAGTCTTTGAAGACGAAATCGCGTCCGTCATCTACCGCCGCAAAGAATGCCACCCCGTTATTAATCGTTTCAAACAGCGAGCGGAACCGTTCTTCACTCTCCTGCAAGGCTTGTTCAGCCGCTTTTTCCGCGCTGACATCATCATAAATGGCGACGAGTTCCCCGGTGGGGAGTTTGTACACATGATTTTCCCGCCAGCGCAAAAGCAAATCGTCCCCGTAATAAACCAAAGAAAACGATTCCGGCTCTCCGGTGCGCCACACCCGTTGAAAAACTTCCAAGAGTCCGTATTGTTTGGCTTCGGGGAAAGCCTCTGTGACGAGCCTGCCGATGACGTCTGCCCGGTTCACAGCCCCTATTTTTTCACCGGCGCGGTTGAAATCGGCGATGATGAAATCGCGCCCGTCGTCCACCACTTCATAGACCGCCACCCCGCTGCTCATATTCTCAAATAGTTGATGATAGCGTTCTTTTGTGGTTTGCAAAGCGTGATGCACTTGCGCATTTTTCAGCGCAATGGCGGCGTAACGGGCAAAAGTTTCCGCCAAAAACAAATCGATTTGGGTGAATGGTATTCCGTCCCGCCCCAACGACATAGCGCCCATAACCGTGTCATCCACAATCAACGGCACGCTGACCAAACATTCATCGCCAAAATCCGTACCGGGGATGACCTGATACCGTTCATACTGCGCCGCATTGTTAAAAATCATGCCCCGTTTGTTCTCCACCACCAGCCCGGTCAAACTACGGGACACGCTGATGGGCGTCGCCATAATATTCGCGTGGTTGTCTGGTTCAACCACCACCGTCGGGGTGAGCGTTTCGCCGTCATCTTCCAACAGGTAGATGGCGCATCCTTTGGTATTCACCAATTTCACCGCACCGTTCGCAATACGGTGTAAAACCTCTGACACTTCCAAACTCTCGGTCAAATAACGAGCAATATCCACCAGCATTTCAAGCTGCGATACGGTTATGTCTGAATGCGAAGGAGTTGTTTTCGCGTCCATAGCCCTCCCTTTATTTGTTCTCAGCAAGCCACGCTTACAGGCATTATATCATACCCCCTTGTAAAAATCACTTCCATCCAACATCTATCTAATATAAGATTAACACAATTCTAACTGAGTTTTGGTACACTAACCATGCATCTTGGATGGCAATACTGACGCATATCCAAAAATTTTAACTTTAAATCAAGAGGTTTCTCATGAATCTGAATAAATATACTGAAAAGTCTCAGGAAGCGATTTTAATCGCTCAAAAATTGGCGGAGGATTTCAGCGCGAGCGAAATTCTACCCGAACATTTGCTGCTGGCATTGTTGCAGCAGGAGGGCGGCATCGTGCCCCAACTCGCCCGCCGGTTGGGCATCAACCCCGAAAGTTGGGCGGCGAGCCTGCACACCGAACTCGCCAATCGCGCCAAAGTGTACGGCGGCAGTCAACCCGGCGTGGGGCAGGCGCTGCACACGGTGCTTCGCATGGCAGAGGACGCTGCCGCCAAAATGAAAGATGAATATGTCAGCGTCGAGCATCTTTTTTTGGCGTTGTCGGCGACGGTGAAAGACTTCCCCGTTGACCACAACGCGATTTTGCAGGCGTTGGCGCAGGTGCGCGGCAGTCAGCGCGTCACCAGCCAGAACCCCGAAACCACGTATGAGGCATTGGAAAAATACGGGCGCGACCTGACTGAATTGGCGCGCAAAGGCAAAATCGACCCCGTCATTGGGCGCGATGAAGAGATTCGGCGGGTGGTGCAGGTGCTCAGCCGCCGCACCAAAAATAACCCGGTGCTCATCGGCGAGCCGGGGGTGGGTAAAACCGCCATCGTCGAAGGGTTGGCGCAGCGTATTGTGCGCGGCGACGTGCCGGAAGGGTTGAAAAACAAAACCCTCTTCGCGCTGGATATGGGTTCGCTGATTGCGGGCGCAAAATTCCGCGGCGAATTTGAGGAACGGCTCAAAGCGGTGCTGAAAGAAATTTCTGAAAGCGACGGGCAAATCATTCTGTTCATTGATGAATTGCACACCGTGGTCGGCGCGGGCGCGGCAGAGGGCGCGATGGACGCGGGCAACATGCTCAAGCCGATGTTGGCGCGGGGTGAACTGCACACCATCGGCGCCACCACGCTCGATGAATACCGCAAATATGTGGAAAAAGATGCCGCGCTGGAACGCCGCTTCCAGCCGGTACTGGTGGACGAACCCTCGGTGGAGGATACGGTCAGCATTCTGCGCGGGTTGAAAGAAAAGTATGAAGTCCATCACGGCGTGCGCATTCAGGACAGCGCGGTCATCGCCGCCGCCACGATGAGCCATCGCTACATCAGCGACCGCTTCCTGCCCGATAAGGCAATTGACCTGATTGACGAAGCCGCCAGCCGCCTGCGCACGGAAATTGACAGCAAACCGACCGAGTTGGACAAGATTGACCGCGCCATCATGCAGTTGGAAATTGAACGCGAGGCGCTGAAGAAAGAAAAAGATGCCGCCAGCAAAGAGCGGTTATCGAAATTGGAAAAAGAGTTGGCGGATTTGAAGGAGCAATCGAAGGAGTTGACCGCGCGCTGGCAAAACGAAAAAGAGGCGATTCAATCGCTGCGGCAAACGAAGGAACAGATTGACGCTACCCGCATCGAAATTGAACGCGCCGAGCGGCATCAGGATTTGGAAACTGCCGCCCGCCTGCGTTACGGCACGCTGCGCGAGCTGGAAGAAAAACTCGCCGCGCAGGAAACGCATCTGCGCGAAATGCAGACCGGCGGCTCGCTGCTGAAAGAGGAAGTGGACGCGGAGGACATCGCCGATATTGTTTCGCGCTGGACGGGTATTCCGGTGAGCAAGTTGCTGGAGGGCGAAAAAGAGAAGCTGCTGAAGATGGAAGACCGCCTGCACCGGCGAGTGGTCGGGCAGGATGAAGCCATCCGCGCGGTGGCGAACGCGGTGCGCCGCACCCGCGCCGGGCTGAACGACCCCAACCGTCCCATCGGCTCGTTCATCTTCCTAGGTCCGACGGGCGTGGGGAAAACGGAACTCGCCCGCGCGCTGGCGGAATTCCTGTTCGACGATGAGCAAGCGATGATTCGCATTGATATGAGCGAATATCAGGAACGCCATACCGTCAGCCGGTTGGTCGGCGCACCGCCCGGCTATGTCGGCTACGATGAGGGAGGGCAGTTGACCGAAGCCGTGCGCCGCAAGCCGTACAGCGTGGTGCTGTTCGATGAAATTGAAAAAGCGCACCCGGAAGTGTTCAACGTGCTGCTGCAACTGCTGGACGATGGTCGGCTGACCGACAGCCACGGGCGCACGGTGAGCTTCAAAAATGTGGTGGTCATCATGACCAGCAACATCGGCAGCCATCTCATTCAGGAACTGGGCGCGGAAGCCGCCAAATCGCAGGTGCTTTCGGCACTGCAACAGCAATTCCGACCCGAATTCCTGAACCGGATTGACGAAATCATCGTCTTCCACAACTTGAGCAAAGAAGATCTGCGCCGGATTGTGGACATTCAATTGACGCATCTGCGTGGGTTGCTGGCGGAGCGGAATATCACGCTGGAACTGACCGATGCTGCGAAAAACTTCCTGGCAGAAGTCGGCTTCGACCCGACCTTCGGCGCGCGTCCGCTGAAACGCGCCATCCAGCGCTATCTGCAAGACCCGCTGGCGATGAAGATTCTCTCCGGCG
>JAJRSQ010000016.1 GCA_024278725.1 Chloroflexota bacterium | reverse complement strand
GGGTGTATGCCCGGAGGTGACATGCGCCGCGGTTGCTGGTGGCGTAGCCCAAGCCCATGCCCTTCAGACCGCGCGGGTCGTAGGCGGGAATTCCCTGCCCTTTGCAGGTCATGGCAATTTCGGGATGACCCCACGCTTCGGCGGCGGCATTCACGCCTTCCGCCAATTTGTCGCCCACACCTTCACGGAAGACGATTTTCTTCAGGACTTCCACCATGCCCATGGTGTCGCCCCATTCGAGCTTGCCATCGCCATTGGTGTATCCGCGCTCGCTGGCTTCCATATAAGCCGCCAATGCCTGCCCGATTTCGATGGCATCCAGCCCGTAATCGTTCGCCAAATCAATCATAAATGCCACGGCGCGAACATCATCATTGCCGCAGTTCGCGCCCAGCGACCACGCCGGTTCGTATTCCACGCTTTCCATATGAACTTTGAAGGGACCTTCGGTCACTTCCACCTCTTTTTTGCAGGCGACGGGGCACGCATGGCAAGTGGGGTCGTTCACCAAAATATTCTCGTTCACCCATTCGCCGGAGAGGGTTTCCGCTTTTTCACCGTATGAGGTGAGCTGCGAGTTTTTGGTGGGATACGCGCCGATGCCGTTGGTGATGTTGGTCAGCACGTTGGTTCCGTAGACGCTCAACCCGCCTTTGCGCGGCGAAGTGATGTTTTCTTCCGCCATAATAACCGCCAGCGCTTTTTTGCGCGCTGCTTTGTCGGCTTCTTTGTTGGCGGGTTTCGGTTTATTTTTCTTGTCGCCTTTGAAAACAATGGCTTTCAGATTTTTGCTGCCGCCCACTGCGCCGGTGCCGCCGCGCCCGGACGCGCGGTCATCTTCGTTCAACCACGCCGAGAAGCGCACCAGATTTTCGCCCGCCTGCCCGATTGCCATCACACCGCAATCTTCGCCGTGGCGTTCGCGCAATATTTTGATGGTTTCGTGGATACCTTTGCCCCACAGGTCTGAGGCGTCATGCAGGGTGACTTTGCCGTCTTCGGCGTAAGCATAGGTCGGCTTATCCGCTTTGCCGGTGAACACCAACCCGTCGAAGCCCGCCCAGCGCATTTTTGCCGCTGTCCAGCCGCCCATATGGCTGTCGGTCACGGTTCCGGTCAGGGGCGATTTTGTCACCACGCAGAGACGCCCGCTCATGTTCACATCCGTGCCGGTGAGGGGACCGCCCATGACGCACATGATATTGTCCGGCGAAAGCGCATCCACTTTCGGACCATTGTCGAACACGTATTTCACGCCCAGTCCGCGCCCACCAATGTATTTGCGAGCATCCTGTTCGTCAATCCCCTTATATTCCACCGAACCATTGCTCAGGTTCACCCATGCAATTCTGTCAATGTAACCACCTAAATTCATATCAAAGCCTCCTTTTAAAATGCATGCTGCACATTAATTGATAGCAAAGAACAAACGAGCAAGTTTCTTTCCGAGCCACCTCCTTTGGTTTTCAACAATAAAAAACGCTGTGCAATCGATGCACAACGTTTTAGATGCTTAGCGGTTGTTGACACCCTGCCAACACACAATATCCGTGCGTAAATTTCGGCGCAAAAATCCACTTCATTTGTTTGTCTCCAACTTTGAACAGAAAATATTATACTCTTTTTTCACCAATTTGCCAAGTAATATTTACTTTTTCCCGCACCCGAATTATAATTCAGCCACCGGAGGAGAAAACCGATGACAACCGAAACCCCTGTGACAATACAGCTTTTTGTAACCTGTATGATTGACGCCATCCACCCCGATGCGGGTATGGCGGTGGTGGACGTGCTGGAACGCCACGGCTGCCGGGTCGAGTTTCCCGACGCGCAAACCTGCTGCGGGCAACCGGCTTTCAACGGCGGCTTTTGGGCGGATGCCCGCGCGATGGCACGTCATACCCTCGACGTGTTTGATGCCACCGAAGGACCCATCATCATCCCCGCCGCATCGTGTGCCGATATGGTCATCCACCATTACCCCGCCCTTTTTGCGGGCGATGACGAATATGCCGCCAAAGCCGAGCGCGTCGCCGCGCGGGTCTTCGAGTTCACCCAATTTTTGGTGGACGAATTGGGCGTGACCGATGCGCATGCGGTGGGCAGCGGGAAAATCGCCTATCACGCTTCGTGCCACGGGTTGCGAAATTTGGACATTTACCGCCAGCCGAAAACGCTGCTGGAAAATATTGACGGCGCGGAAACGGTTGAACTGCCCGCTGAAACGGAATGCTGCGGTTTCGGCGGATTGTTTGCGGTGAAAATGAGCGATATTTCCGGGGCGATGCTGGCGAAAAAGCTGGAAAATATCGAAGCGAGCGGCGCGGATACCGTCGTCGCCACCGATTTCAGTTGCCTGCTGCACATTGGCGGGGGCTTGAAAAAACAGGGCAGCGCGGTGCAGGTGAAATACATCGCCGAGGTGCTGCGCCCCACCGCCGAGGAGGACGCCGATGCCTGAGACAACTTTCCCCCAACGGGTGCGCATCGCGCTGGATGACCCCAAAAAAACCTACGCCGTCGCGCTGGGGGCGCGCCATCTGGTTGAAGGACGCGCGCGCGCCCTCGCCGCTTTCCCCCAAATGGACGAATTCCGCGACCGGGCGCGGCTCATTCGCGCGCATACCCTCAGCCGTCTGGACGCCTATCTGACCGAATTTGCGGACAATGTTGCCGCCGCCGGCGGCGCGGTTTTTTGGGCGAAGGACGCCACGGAAGCGACAAATTATGTTCGACAATTGGCGCGGGAAAAAGGGGTGCGCCGGGCGGTGAAGTCGAAATCAATGGTCACTGAGGAAATCCACCTGAACCGCGAGCTGGAAAAAGACAGCATCACCGTCACCGAGAGCGATTTGGGCGAGTTCATCATTCAACTGGCGGAAGAAACACCGTCGCACATCATCGCCCCGGTGATGCACAAAACCCGCTATGAGGTTGCGGAGACATTTCGGGATAAATTGGGGGTGCCGTACACCGATGACCCCATCGAATTGAACCGCATCGCCCGCGAATATCTGCGCCGGATTTTCCTTTCGGCGGATATGGGCATCAGCGGGGTGAATTTCGGCGTCGCGGAATCGGGTTCCATCTGTCTGGTGACCAATGAAGGGAACGGGCGATTGACGACCACCGCGCCGCGCATCCACGTGGCTATTATGGGGATGGAAAAAATTGTGCCGACCTTCGAGGATTTGGGGGTGATGCTGAATGTGCTGGCGCGGAGCGCCACCGGGCAAAAGCTCTCCGTTTATACCAACATCATCACCGGCGCGCGCCGTCCCGCCGACCCCGACGGACCCGAAGAATTTCACGTCGTCATTTTGGACAACGGGCGCAGCCGGGCGCTGGCATCGGAAAACGCCGAAATTCTGTATTGCATCCGTTGCGGGGCGTGCCTGAATCACTGTCCTGTTTTTCAAGCGATTGGCGGACACGCCTATGGCAGCGTCTATCCGGGTCCCATCGGCTCGGTGCTGTCGCCCATTTTATGGGGAACGGATGCCGCCGGCGACCTGCCACACGCCAGCACGCTGTGCGGCAAATGCCGGGAAGTGTGTCCCGTGCGAATTGATTTGCCCCGCATGCTGCTCAATCTGCGTGCGACCGGGCTGGCGGAAAAACCCGCGCCCGCGTGGCTGCGCTGGGGGATTCGGCAATACCGGGCGGCGGCGGTCAATCCGCAGCGATTCCGGGGGGGCATCAAAGTTGCGGCAACCGGGCTTCGCCTGCTGGCGAAAGACGGCTGGGTGAAAAAACTCCCCGCGCCACTCAACGGCTGGACAGACCACCGCGAACTCCCCGCCTTTGCGCCGAAATCGTTCCATCAACTGTGGACAGAGCGTGAAACGTGAAACTTGAGACTTGAGACTTGAGACTTGAGACTTGAAACCTGAAACCCAAAACCCGAGACGACCCATGAACCGAAACGATTTTCTGAAAACCGTGAAAGACAGCCTCGGCGAGGCATATTTCCCCGACGCCCGCGCTGAGCGTCCCGCCTCCCCGCCGCTCCCGCCCTTCGACCCCGCCGCGCTGGTGGAACAATTTTCGGCGGAAGTGACCGCGCTGAAAGGGGATGTGACCCGCGCCGCCGACCCCGCCGATGCCGCCGCGAAAATCGCCGCACTTTTCGCCAAGTATGGCGCGCGCGAGTACTTCGCGTGGGCAGACGAACATCTTCCCGTGCCGCATCTGCGGGAAGCGTTGGCAGCGCACGGCTTTTCCGCGCGGGAAATCCCCCTCCCCGCCGACCCCGGCGCGCGCCGCGAATTGTTGCTCGGCGCATCGGATGTGACCGTCGGCATTACGGGGGCGCAAGCCGGGCTGGCAGACACCGGCTCGCTGGTGGTGCCGAGCGGCGCGGGCAAAGGGCGGCTGGCGTCGCTTATGCCGCCCGTTCACATCGCGCTGCTGCGGGTCACCGACCTCTACCCGTCGCTGATGGCGTTCATCGCCGCCAACCCCGACGCCGCGCGCACGGTGGCGAATCTGAACCTGATTTCGGGACCCAGCCGCACCGCCGACATCG
>JAJRSQ010000275.1 GCA_024278725.1 Chloroflexota bacterium | reverse complement strand
GGGGCAGGGGATGGGTGCGGTACTCACCCTGGCGAATGAACAACTGGCATACACCCTCAGCGACCGCGCGACCTACCTTGCCCGCACGCTGGAAGGCACGGATTTGGTGGTGCTGGTGGAAGGCGACCCGATGCTTTTCAACCCGTATGGCGTGATGGCGGTCAATCCGTTGGTGCATCCCGGTGTGAATTTCGATGGCGCAACCGCGTTCATCAACTGGATAACCGACCCCGAAACACAGCAACTCATTGCCACCTTTGGCGAAAAAGAATTCGGGCATCCACTCTTCACCCCCGATTCAAAACCGTGGCACGAGCGCCGGAAATGAAAGTGAGCAGGGGCGAAAGTGTGATTTGCAACCGTGAAAACGTGATGCGTGATGACTGTGGACTTGAGACTGAAAACCGACAACAGATAACCGACAACTGACAACTATCCATGAGAGACATCATCAACGGTTTCATTCAGGCAATTGAATTAATCTTCCGCGCCGACCCGACCCTCTATCAAATCGTCGTCCGCTCGCTGGCGCTGTCCGGCGTATCGCTGTTCATCAGCGCGCTGATTGGCATTCCACTGGGCGCATGGATCGGCTTCAAAAAATTTGCCGGGCGCGGACTGGTGACGGTCATTCTGTATACCGGCATGGGGCTGCCGCCGGTGGTGGTGGGGCTGATTGTGTACCTGATGCTGTCGCGCACGGGTCCCTTCGGCAATTTGGGCTGGCTGTTCACCCTCAAAGCGATGATTGTGGCGCAGGTGATCATCTCCTTCCCGCTGGTGGCGGGGTTCACCATGGCGGCGGTGATGGGGCTTGACCCGCAACTGAGCCAGCAAATCCGCGCGCTGGGGGCAACGCCGTGGCAAACCGCGCTGACCATGCTCCGCGAGGCGCGCACCGGCGTGATTGTCTCGGTGGTGGCGGGCTTCGGCGCAATCATCTCGGAGGTCGGCTCGGTGATGATGGTCGGCGGGAATATCGCCGGGCGGACGCGGGTGCTCACCACCGCCATCGTGCTGGAAACGCAAAAGGGAAATTTTGATTTGGCGATGGCGCTCGGTATTATTCTGTTGGGATTGACATTCATTGCCAACACCCTGATTTTATGGATGCAGGAAGGTCGTTTTGTCCGAAAGTGAAATTCTCTATTCCCTGCGGCATGTGACAAAAGCATACGACCGGCGCACGGTGGTGAACATTCCCGCGCTCGATATTCAGCGCGGGGAAATTCTGGCGTTGGTGGGACCGAGCGGCGCGGGCAAAAGTACCCTGCTCCGTCTGCTGAACTTTCTGGAGCCGCCCACGAGCGGGCAAATTGCGCTGGACGATTTCACGCTGAGCGGAACCCCCCCGCCGCTGGACATCACCCGCCGGGTGACCACCGTTTTTCAGCGCCCCATTCTGCTCAACCGCTCGGTGATGGAAAATGTGGCGTATGGGTTGCATCTGCGCGGACAGCGGCGGGTGCAGTCGGTGGTGATGGCGGAACTGGCGCGCGTGGGGCTTTCCGCGTTGGCGCACGCACACGCGCGGTCGCTCAGCGGGGGGGAGCAGCAACGGGTGGCGCTGGCGCGCGCGCTCGCCATTCGCCCCACGGTGCTGCTGTTGGATGAACCGACGGCTAACCTCGACCCCGGCAACGTGGCGCTGATTGAGGATATTATCCGCGGGGTGAATCGAGAGCAGGGGGTGACCATCGTTTTGGTGACCCACAACGTTTTTCAGGCACGGCGGCTGGCGCACCGCACGGCGGTGATGCTCGACGGCAATATCATCGAAATTGGCGACACCGACACGCTTTTCACCACCCCCACTGACCCGCGTACCGGCGCATTTCTGCGCGGCGAAATGGTGTATTGAGGGGCGAATGACGAGGGACGAATGACGAATATCACAAATGACAAACCGCGCGTTTCATGCTAAACTGCCCCACGATGAAGTTCGTCATTCGCAACTCACTATTCGTAACTTGAAAGGATTTCCCATGCCTGAATCACCCTATCCCATGATACCTGTTGCCGAGGCGCTGGCGATGATTTTACGGGAAGTTGCGCCGTTGCCGTCGGTGGATGTGCCGTTTGCGGATGCCGAAGGGTTGGTGCTGGCGGAAAATGTCCGCGCCGCCGAGCCGATTCCGCAATTCCCCACCGCCACCGTGGACGGATTCGCCGTCCGTGCCGCCGATTCCGGCGCGCGGCGAATCATCGGGGCGCAAATGGCGGGCGAATTTGCCGCCGTGCGCGTCGGCGCGGGTGAAGCAGCGCGTGTGACCACCGGCGCGACCCTCCCCGCCGGTGCGGACGCGATGGTGATGATTGAGGATACCATCGAGCGCGACGGCATGGTGGAAATCACCGCGCCCGTCTCGGCGGGCGACAACATCCGTCCGGTGGGGAACGATGTTGCGGCGGGGCAGATGGTGCTTCCCGCCGGAACCGTGCTCCATCCCCCTGAAATCGGTTTGCTGGCGATGCTGGGCAAAACCACGGTGCGCGTCCATCCGCGCCCCAAAGTCGGCGTGATGTCTACCGGCGATGAGCTGTTGGAGCCGCACGAACCCCTCGCGCCCGGCAAAGTCCGCGACGCGAATCGTTTCGCGCTGATGGGGGTGGTGCGGCAGGCGGGCGGGCTTCCCGTGGATTTCGGAATTGTGCGCGATGAAACGGGCGGGCTGGCGGAAACCATCGAGCGCGCGTTGCCGCAGGTGGATGTGCTGCTCACTTCCGGCGGGGTGTCGATGGGGCAGCGCGATTTGGTGAAACCGTACATCGCCGAGCATGGGGTGCTGTTGGTGGGGCGGGTGAACAGCCGACCCGGCAAGCCGGTGACCTTCGGCATGGTGGGGGGCAAACCTTTTTTCGCCATGCCGGGAAATCCCGTCAGTGCGCTGGTGGGGTTTGAAAACCTGATGCGCCCCGCACTGCTGAAAATGGCGGGGTACAAAAACCTTTTCCGCCCGCGCCGCAAAGTGATTTTGGAGCACCCCATCCGCCACCACCCCGACCGGGTGGAATATCAGCGCGCCACCGTCATCTTCCACCCCGCTGACGACACCTTCACCGCCCGCACCACCGGCGGGCAGGGGTCGGCGCGGCTGCTTTCCCTGCACGGCGCCAATGCCCTGCTCATCCTGCCCGACGGTCAATCGGAATTTCCGGCGGGCAGTGCAGTGGAAGCGATACTGCTGGCAGAGGTTGGCGATGCGTGAAAGTGAGAATGTGTGCGGGTGCGAAAGTGAGACTTTGGACTTGAAACTTTGGACTTGAAACATGAAACCTGAACCCCCCCAAACCATCCTCGTCACCGGCGGTGCGGGCTACATCGGCAGTCATACCGTGCTGGTACTGCTGGAAGCGGGCTACCGCGTGCTGGTGGTGGACAACCTTTCCAACAGCAGCCGTGAATCGCTGCGGCGGGTGGAAGCCCTCACCGGCGAGACGCTCACCTTTTTCCACGCCGATTTGCTCGACCGCGACGCGCTGGATGCCATCTTCACCGAGCATGCCGTCAGTGCGGTCATCCATTTTGCCGGATTGAAAGCCGTCGGCGAATCTGTGTCCATCCCCCTGAAATATTATCACAACAACATCACCGGCACGCTGATTTTGCTGGATGTGATGGGGGCGCACGGCGTGAAAAAGCTCGTCTTCAGCTCGTCCGCCACAGTTTATGGCGAAAATGATGACATGCCGCTGCGAGAGGATTTTCCGCTGTCCGCCACCAATCCGTACGGGCGCACAAAATTGATGATTGAAGAAATTCTGCGCGACGTGGCGCACGCCGACCCCGCATGGCACATCGCCCTGCTGCGCTATTTCAACCCCGTCGGCGCGCACCCCAGCGGGCAAATCGGCGAAGACCCCAACGGCATTCCCAACAATCTGATGCCGTACATCACCCAAGTGGCGGTGGGGAAACTGGCGCAACTCTCCGTGTTCGGGGATGATTATCCCACCCCCGATGGTACGGGGGTGCGCGATTATATCCACGTGATGGATTTGGCGGACGGACATTTGAAGGCACTGGAAAACCTTTCGCCGGGCGCGACCCCCTTCAATTTGGGGCGCGGACACGGGTACAGTGTGCTGGAGGTCATCGCCGCATTTGAACGCGCGTCGGGCAGAGAGATTCCGCACAAAATTGTCGCCCGCCGCCCCGGTGATGTGCCCACCAGCTACGCCGACCCCACCCGCGCCGCGCGCGAGCTCGGCTGGCGCGCCACCCGCACCCTCGACGATATGTGCCGCGATGCGTGGCGCTGGCAATCGCAAAATCCGGATGGATATGGCGAGTGACGAACGACGAGTGACGAATGACGAATG
>JAJRSQ010000274.1 GCA_024278725.1 Chloroflexota bacterium | reverse complement strand
TTTCAGCCGCAAGTTGCGGATGTGCATCCGCACGAGGTCGGGGCTGCCGGTATCGCTGGGGTAGTCCCACAGTTCCCGCAAGAGACGTTCGCCGCTGAAGACCTGATTGGGGTGGCTCATCAGATGGTACATCAAATCAAACTCAACCGGGGTGAGCAGCACGGGTTTTTCCGGCGTGCTGAGTTGATAATTCTGGCAATTGAGCATTAAATCGCCCACCACCAATTTTTCGGGGGTATTTTCCGCCGGTTGGGTGTCGGAAATGCGGCGCAGAATGGCTTTCACCCGCAACTGAAGTTCGCGCACATCGAAGGGTTTGGTCAAATAATCGTCGGCGCCGGCTTCCAACCCCGCAATTTTATCCTCAATTCGCCCTTTGGCGGTCAGGAACAAAATGGGTATCGCGCGGAACATCGGGTCTTTGCGCAGTTCATTGCAGAATTGGATGCCATCCATACCGGGCATCATAATGTCCAGAATAATCAAATCGGGCACGGCGCGGCGAATGATTTTCAACGCTTCAATGGCGCTATTGGCGACCCGCACCTGATAATCGCGGCGCAAACTCAACTCAATGCTTAAGGCAACCGGCTCTTCGTCATCAACAACTAAAATTGTGTGCATTTGTTCTGTCTCCTTCGCCTTAGACAAAACCGAGTGAATGGGAAGATGAAAATTATAGCTTGTCAATTATTGTAATTGCCTTTGATGAATTTGACAAGCTGATTGTTTCAACCGGGCATAACTCCACCGGGAATTTGACACATCCGTTCAAAGTGCATAAATTACCCACTGTTTTCCCTCCGGTGAAAACACCCGCTTGACAATTCTAAAATTATCGTGGTATGCTAACCGGCAGTGTTGGTATGTTGTCGCTTGTGTTTGCGGGCAGAAAGGAATCCCATTGAACTCCGACCTCCCTTTTTGGATTGGCTTCAGCAAAGTCCCCGGAATTGGACCATCACGATTTAGAAAATTGTTGCGCTATTTCGGCTCGGTGGCGGAGGCGTGGCACGCCGATTTGGGGGAACTGCCCGCCGCCGGACTGGACAAGCGGACGGTCATCAATTTTGCGCACACTCGCCACACCCTTGATTTGTCGGCGGAGATGGCGCGGCTGGATGCGCTGACAGTTTCCGCCTTCACTTGGGATGACCCGATGTACCCGCCGCTGTTGAAGGCGATCCCCGACCCGCCGATTGTGCTGTATGTGCGCGGGGAATTGCTCCCCGCCGATGAATGGGCGGTGGCGGTGGTGGGCACGCGCAACGCCACGATGTACGGCAGGGAAGCCGCCCGCAAACTGGCGAGCGGTCTGGCGGCGAACGGCATCACGGTGGTCAGCGGGCTGGCGCTGGGCATTGACACGCAGGCGCATCGGGCGGCGGTTGCCGCCGGCGGGCGCACCATCGCCGTGCTGGGCTGCGGGGTGGACATCATTTATCCGCAGCGCAACCGTGATTTGGCGGCGAAAATTCTGGAAAACGGCGCCATCGTGTCGGAATTTCCGGTGGGAACCAAGCCCGAAAGTCGCAACTTCCCCCGCCGAAACCGCATCATCAGCGGTTTGAGTTTGGGTGTATTAATGGTAGAAGGGATGGCGCAGAGTGGGGCGCGCATTACCATTGATTATGCGCTGGAACAGGGGCGCGAAACCTTTGCCGTGCCGGGAAGTATCCTGAGCCGGGGCAGCGAGGGACCCCACCAACTCATCCAGCAAGGGGCGAAGCTCGTCTCGGCGGTGGATGATATTTTGGACGAATTGAATCTCACTATGGTTGCCGAACACGCCGAAGCGCAGGCGGTCATTCCCGCCTCACCCACGGAGGCAACCATTCTGACGCATCTTTCCGCGGAGCCGGTTCATATTGATGAACTCGGTCAACGCACGGGTATCGCGGCGGCGGAACTTTCCGGCACGCTGACGATGATGGAACTGAAAGGGCAGGTGCGTCAGGTGGGCAATATGCATTACGTTATCGCACGTTAATTTTGGAGGATTATGTTGCACGTATTAATTTTGGCTGGCGGCGTTGGCTCGCGGATGTGGCCTCGAAGCCGCCAAGCCGTACCCAAACAGTTTTTGGACATCACCGGCGGCGAAACAATGATTCAAACCACGGTGCGGCGGGTGCTGCCCATCGTGCCCGCCGAACACATCTTCGTCGCCACCGGCGAACGCTATGTGGCGCTGGTACGGGAGCAACTGCCGATGCTCCCCGCCGAAAACGTCATCGCCGAAATTAGCGGCAAAAATACCGCGCCCGCCATCGGGTTGGGGGCATTGCACATCGCCCGCCAGAATCCCCGGGCGACGATGGCGGTGCTCACCGCTGACCATCTCATCCCCCAAGAGGTGGTTTTCCGCACCGCCCTGCAAGCGGCGGCAGAGGTGGCTGAAACGGGCAAGCTGGTCACGCTCGGCATTACGCCCACGGGACCTGAAACCGGCTACGGCTACATCCATCGCGGCGATGCAGTGGGTGAATTCGGCGGGCAAACGGTCTTTCGGGTGAATCAATTTTTGGAAAAACCCGACCGCGCCACCGCCCAAAAGTTTTTTGACAGCGGCGAATATTACTGGAACAGCGGGATGTTCATCTGGAAAATTGAAGTGTTGTTTGACCAACTGCGCCGCCATATGCCGCAACTGATGACCGGACTGGACGCCTTGAACGGGGCATTATTCGATGGCGATGGCTCGGCGCAGGTAGCCGCCATCTGGAACGATATTGAGGCGCAAAGCATTGATGTGGGGTTGATGGAAAAAGCCGCCGATGTGGCGGTTGTGCCGCTGGACGCGGGTTGGAACGATGTGGGCAGTTGGGCGGCGCTGTATGACGAACTGGCGACCTCGGCGGGGGAAAATGTGCGGGTCAACGCCGAACACCTCAGCGTGGATTCGCGCGGGTTGCTCATTCAGGGGGGCGGCAAACTGGTGGCGACCATCGGCGTGGAAGATTTGGTGATTGTGGAAACAGACGACGCGCTGCTGGTCTGCGCCAGAGACCGCGCGCAGGACGTGAAAAAAATTGTGGAACAACTGAAATCAAACGGTAAGCAAGCCTATCTTTAGGGAAAATTGAGATTTATATGGAATCTGTGATTGCGTATTGTGTGAAATGTAAAACCAAACGAGAAATGACCGAGCCGGAAGCCGTCTATACCTCCGCCGGAACGCCCGGCACACGCGGCACGTGCAGTGTGTGCGGCACGAAGATGTTCAAAATGGGTTACACCCCCGCGCACGACGGCGTGCCCAAGCCGGAGAAAGTGAAACGCACCCGAAAAAACGGCAAATCGAACGGCAGCCGCCCGCGCAAAGGGAAACTGGTCATCGTGGAATCGCCCGCCAAAGCCCGCACCATCGGTAAATTTTTGGGACGAGGCTACACCGTCAAAGCGTCGGTGGGGCACATCCGAGACCTGTTGCGGTCGCAACTTTCGGTGGATGTGGAAAATAATTTCGCCCCGAAATACCGCGTGCCCAACGAGAAACGCCCGCTGGTGAAGGAATTGACCAAAGATGTCGCGGCGGCGAAAGAAATCTACCTCGCCACCGATGCCGACCGCGAAGGGGAAGCGATTGCCTGGCATTTGATGGAAGCAACCGGCATGGAACCCGAGCGCGTGCGGCGGGTGGTCTTTCACGAAATCACCAAAGACGCCATCGCCGATGCTTTTGCTCACCCCCGTTCCGTCAATTTGAACCGGGTGAATGCGCAGCAGGCTCGCCGCATTCTCGACCGTCTGGTCGGCTATAAAATCAGCCCGCTGTTGTGGAAACGGGTGCGCAGCCGCACCAGCGCCGGGCGCGTGCAGAGCGTCGCCCTGCGTCTGATTTGTGAACGGGAAGATGAAATCAACGAATTTGTGGCGGAAGAATACTGGTCAATTGATGCCAAACTCGCCAGCCGCGATGAATCGCTATCTTCCGATAAACGGCAATTTGTGGCGAAGCTCGTTCAGATTGCGGGCAAACCCGCCAAACTGCACAATCAGGCGGAAGCGGAAGCAGTGGTCAAGGCGTTGGAATCGCTGCCGTACCGGGTGAGCAACGTCAAAAGCGGCGAGCGCCGCCGAAACGCGCCCGCACCTTTCACCACCAGCACCCTCCAGCAAGAGGCGTCGCGGCGGTTGGGCTTTGGCACGCGCAAAACTATGCGCATCGCCCAGCAATTGTACGAAGGGGTGGAACTGCATTCCGGCGAGCGGGTCGGATTGATAACCTATATGCGGACAGACAGCACCAACGTCGCCAAACAGGCGCAGCAGGACGCGCGCGCGTTCATCGCCAAAAAATACGGCGACAATTATCTGCCCGCCAAACCGCCCCGGCACAAAACCCGCGCCCGAAAGGCGCAGGAAGCGCACGAAGCCATCCGCCCCACGCGGGTGCAGCGTATGCCCGCCGAGCTGCGCTCGGTGTTGAGCCGTGACCAGTACCGGCTGTACACCCTCATCTGGTCGCGTTTTGTCGCCAGCCAAATGGTGGCAGCCGTGTACCGGACAATGCGCGTCGATATTACGGCGGGGGAATACCTGTTGCGTGCCTCCGGTTCGATTCTCAAATTCAATGGTTTCCTTTCGGTTTACGAAGCCAGCGCGGCTGAAAAAGCGAGCGACGCCGCCGAAAGTGTGAACATTCCGCCTTTGGAAAAAGGGGATGTCGTCGATTTGCTGGATTTGCTTTCCGAACAGCATTTCACCCAGCCCCCGCCCCGTTACAGCGAGGCGAGTTTGGTGAAAACGCTGGAAGAATTCGGCATCGGGCGACCCAGCACCTATGCCCCCATCATCAGCACCATTCAGGAACGGGGATACGTGGAGCGCGCCGACAAACGGCTGCACCCCACCGATTTGGGGTTGGTGGTGAACAACCTGCTGGTGGAATATTTCCCCGGCATCATCAACGCCGATTTCACCGCCCATCTGGAAGAGGATTTGGACAAAATCGCCGACGGCGAACGGGATTGGGTTTCCGTGCTGGAAGAATTTTACAAACCTTTCGATGTCGCGTTGCGCGCCGCCGAAGAAAATATGCCCAAAGTTGAAGTCGGCGATACCCCCATCGGCGAGGCGTGCCCCAAAGATGGCGGCGAATTGGTGCTGAAATTCGGGCGTTTCGGGAAATTCATCGCCTGTTCAAACTTCCCCGAATGCCGATACACCCGCCCGTATGTGGAAAAAATCGGCGTGCTGTGCCCGGAAGACGGCGGCGAATTGGTGGCGCGCAAAACCAAAAAAGGGCGCACCTTTTACGGATGCAGCAATTATCCCGAATGCGATTGGACGAGCTGGAAGCGTCCGCTGCCCAACCCGTGCCCCGATTGCGGCGGGTTGCTGGTGGTGCAGAGCAAAAAAGCGGCGCAGTGTACCGTCTGCCGTCACCGTTTCGACCTTGATTCGCTGCCTGCTCCCGAAAAACAGACGACTGCCGAAGAAACATCGGCGGCGTAAACGGAACTTCCAACGCCCGGAAAGGACATTTTCTCCATGCCACTCGATAAATTACGCCAAAAAATGACCGCCGCTCAACTCGACGGGTTCATCGTTTCCCAGCCTGAAAATCGCCGCTACCTTTCCGGTTTCACCGGCAGCGCGGGGCTTTTGTTCATCACCGCCGATGAGCAATATGTGCTGACCGATTCCCGCTATTACGTGCAGGTGGAACGAGAAGCGCCCGATTGGACGCTGTTGAAAGCGAGTTATCGCACCGCTGAACGTTTGGCGGAACTGCTGGATGCGCGACAAATGTCGGGCGCGACCATCGGTTTTGAAGCCGACCATCTGACGGTGGCGCAGTGGGAAGTGTGGAAAACCGATTTGCCCGCCGAACTCACCCTTATC
Organism: Chloroflexota bacterium; assembly: GCA_024278725.1. Classification (GTDB taxonomy): domain Bacteria; phylum Chloroflexota; class Anaerolineae; order 4572-78; family 4572-78; genus JANTHQ01. The sequence continues at coordinate 17,702 of JAJRSQ010000274.1, read as the reverse complement.
CCCACCACCGGTTTTGTGGGCGAATTGCGCGCCGTCAAAACCGAAGCGGAATTGGCGATAATCAAACGGGCGCAAGCCGTCGCCGATGAAGCGATGCAGTATATTTACGATTGGATTCAACCGGGCGTGACCGAAAAAGAGGTGGCGTGGGAATTGGAAGTCTATATGCGCACGCATGGCGCATCTGCGCTCTCTTTTGAGACGATTGTCGCCGCCGGAGCGAACGGCGCATTGCCGCACGCCACACCGGGCAATACCGTCATCCAAATGGGCGATGTGATACTGATTGATATGGGTTGTGTGGTGGATGGATATTGTTCGGATATGACTCGCACCTTCAGTTTGGGCGAGCCGTCGAACCCGCAGTTTACCGCCGTGTGGGATGTAGTGCAGGCGGCGGTGGATGCGGCGGTCGGCGGGATTTCGGCGGGGATGCCCGGGCGCGCTGCCGACGCGCTGGCGCGGAACGTCATCGCCGATGCCGGTTTCGGCGATAAATTCGGGCACAGTTTGGGGCATGGCGTTGGGCTTGCCATCCACGAATTGCCCATCGTGAGTTACGCCCGCGACAACGAATTGTGCGCCGGTATGGTCATCACCATTGAGCCGGGCATTTATCTGCCGGGGGAATTCGGCATTCGGCTGGAAGATATGGCAGTGGTCACCGATGACGGCGTGGAAGTTTTCACCCGCACCCCGAAAATCAAAGTTTTGCCACGTTGACATACCTTCGATGAAATGTTCACGGGATGGCGGCGAGGTTTGTCCGCATCCCGTGTTTTTTTTGCGAAGATTCCCTTCCGCCAACTTTACTTTATCGAATTTTTATGTTAAACTGTTATTGTAAAGTGAGCGTTGATTCTTGCACTTATGTTTAATCGTGGTACAATAGTACCAAATCAAATGACGATTTGATAATACTGTCAGGAGTGTGTTATGGAAACATCAGGAGACACCATCAATCGCGCGCGTCCACTCATCATCGGGGTGGTGTTTGGGCTGATTATCGGGCTGATTATCGGGTTGACTTGGGCGTGGAATGTCCAGCCGGTGACGTATAGCGGCGGAGCATATCCCAATGAGATGAGCAACGCCTTCCAGAAAATGTACGTGCAGGCAGTGGCGGAAGCGTACATGAGCACTCGCGATGCGGGTGCGGCGGCAGAACGCCTCAGCGCGTTCAGCGTTCCGGAAAAAGTGAAGTTGCTGGCTGAAACCAACAAAGCCTTCTCTGCTGCGGGACGCGCCGCGGACGCAACTCTGACAGGCGAATTGGCGGAAGCGTTGATGAAGCAGGAAGGGTGGTCGCCCGATGCGGTGAGTCAGGGGCTTATTGACACTGCCGCAGCGAATGATTTTGCGGTGAGACTGGGGCAGATTGCCGGTGCGCCGCAACCTCAGACCGGCGTCAACCCGCCGGCATCGCCCGTGCAACCCCCCGCCGCCGGCGCCGGAACCACCGGCTCGGCACCGGAAAAGTCGAGTAAATTCAGTTTCGGACGCTTGCTGCTGATTATTCTCTTCCTGCTACTGGCGGTTGGACTCATCGCGGTACTCATCAGCCGTTTGCGCAAACCGCGCCGCCGTCGCGCCGGCGTCACCCCACCACCGATGGATATGCCCCAATATGAGGCAATGCCCGACGCGCCGGAAGGGATGGTGCAATTGCGGCACTGGGTGGATACCTATTCGCTCGGCAACGACAATTATGAAGCCTCGTTCTCAGTGGAAAATGACGAAGGGCGCTTCATCGGTGAGTGCGGCATGGGAATTTTAGACGGTTTCGCGTCCGGGTCGCCCAAAAAGGTGCTGGCATTCGACGTCTGGCTGTTCGATAAAACCGACATTCGCACCATCTCCGTGCCGGTGATGAGCGAATTTGCGTTCAACGATGAAGTGTTGCGTTCAAAACTGCCCCCCCTCGCCGACCCGATTTTGGCGGAGGAAGGGAAGACCTTCGATTTGGAAACCCAATCATTGTTGGTACGGGCGCGCATCCTCGAACTGAATTACGGCGACGGTCCGCCCGATAACAGCTATTTCGCTTCCCTGAAAGTCAGTTTGACTGCCTACCTGAAGTCCGGCTCGGATGTGGATGTGGATATGCCCATCCCGGAAGGGTATGAATAAACGAATTGCATCGCTCAAGTGGGTAGACGTAATGTCTGCCCACTTTTTTGTTGTATAGACCTTTTAACTATGTTATAATCTCTGTAACCGATGAACAATCCCGCAACAGAAAACAGGAGCCATTCCGGTGTCGAACGTTCAACAACTTTACCAGCTTCAACAACTTGACAGCAAGATTGACGCGACAAACCGACGGTTAAAAGAGATTGCCGCTAATTTGGTGGAAACAGAGGTCTACAAAATTGCGAAATCCGCGCGTGATGCCGCCGAGTCGGCGTTGCGCGCCTGCCGGGCAAATACAACCGATATTGATTTGGACGTGAAAAGCCTTCAGCAGAAAATTGCCAAAAATGAAGACCGGTTATATGGCGGAAAACTGACCAATCCCAAAGAAGCGGCATCATTGCAGGAAGAAATTGCCTCGACCAAACGCTGGCTGGCGAAGCGGGAGGAAGATTTGCTGGAAGCGATGATTGCGCAGGAGGAGGCGGAAACGACCTTCGCCGCGCGGCAGTCGGATTTTGCCACTGCCGAACAGCAATGGCAAACGGAACAGGCGGCATTATTTGCGGAGAAAAAAGCGCTGGAAGCCACACTGACGGCATTGACCGCCGACCGGAAGTCGTTGATAGCGCGGATGGACGCGGCGGATGTGGCGCATTATCGGAAGTTGCGCGCCAAAAAAGGGGGCGTCGCTGTTACCGGCGTGGCGGACGGCAATTGCCTCTCATGCGGGGTGATGTTGACGCATCGAATTATTCAACAGGCGGAAGATGATTCGACCCTCTGCTATTGTGAAAGTTGTGGGCGGATTCTGTTCATACTGTAGGAAATTTAAGGGAGAACCAATATGGCAAAGAAAACCATCGGCATTGAAATTGATGATGCAATCTTCACCAAAGCCAAAGCCAAAGCCGCTGCGGATGATAAAACCATCAACCGGATTGTGGTTGAAGCGTTGTATGCCTATGTCGGCGAAACCCCGCCCCCCCTCCCGAAACCGGAGCCGGAGCCGCCCGCTCAACCTGTTCCGCCCAAAAAATCCACCATTTACGTGGTGCAATCCGGCGATACATTGGGCGCAATTGCCAAAAAGATGTACGGCACGCCGACGAAATATTACGTCATCCAAAAAGCCAACAATTTATCCGACCCCGGAAAAATCTGGGTGGGGCAAAAATTGGTCATCCCCCCTCTGGACGGCGCGACACAACCCGCCACATCCGCGCCGACGCCACAACCCACCCCGCAGCCGACACCGACGCCGCCCACACCCGCGCCACAGCCCGGCACGGATGAACCCGGTTTGAAAAATCCCCGCCCGGCGGACATCGAATTTGTCGGTTCGCCGAACTTCAACCGCCGCCCCGATGGCGAAATCAGCGCGATTGTGATGCACGCCACCGCCAACGGCAGTCTGGAACGGCTCATTGACTGGTTCAACAAACCAACCGCGCAGGTCAGCGCCCATTATACCATCGGGAAGGATGGCACCATCGTTCAGCACGTCCGCGATGAATTCCGCGCCTGGCATGCGGGAAAATCGGAATGGAACGGGCGAAAAGACCTGAACAGTTGGTCAATTGGCATCGAACAGGTGAACTGGAACAACGGCGAAGACCCGTTTCCCGAAGCCCAATATGAGGCGGCATTCGATTTGGTGGCATATTTGTGCGAAAAATACGCCATCGACCCCGATATGATTTTGGCGCATTATGATGTTTCCCCGAATCGTAAAACCGACCCCAAAGGGTACGATATGCAACGTTTGCGTGACACCGTGCGCCTGCGCCTGCAAAAATAGGTAGTGGTTATTTTTGACTGATGAAACAAAGGGTAGGGGCAGACCTATGTGTCTGCCCGAAAAGGGCGAACACACAGGTTCGCCCCTACCGGCGAATAATTCCCGGCAGTCAATTTGAACCACCACCCAAAAATAATGACATCCCACAATCTTTCATACAGGAATTTTTATGCTTATTTCCCGCCGATACTTTATTCCCCTTAGTCTGTTTCTGCTGATTGCGCTGGCATGCGGACCCGGCAGCCGGTTGACCGCGTTGACGGAGACGCCCACCGCCGCCCCCACAGCGACCACTCCCCCCACGGCGACCCCCCTCGCGCGGGTGACGTCCGCCGCACCGACCGCTATGCCGCAGCCCGCGGCAGGGGAACAATTGCCGCTGGCGTCGGTGGTGGAAATTTGGGCGTTGGACGCCAACAACGAACCGATGTGGACCGGTTCCGGTTCCATTGTGGATGCGACCGGCTATATTTTGACCAACGCGCATGTGGTCATGCCCGATAAAGAATTTCCGCCCATTGCGTCCCTGCTCATTTCCGTGACCCAAAAAGAAGATGAACCCCCTGTGCCGAAATATCTGGCGGAAGTTGCCGTCGCTGATATGGATTTGGATTTGGCGGTGTTGCGCATCATTGCCGATGCCGACGGAAACCCCATCCCCCCCAATTCGTTGGATTTGCCCGCCATTCCTTTGGGCAACTCCGATGAGGCGCATTTGGGAACGCCCCTGCGCATTTTAGGCTATCCCGGCATCGGCGGCGATACCATCACCCTGACCACCGGAGAGATTGCGGGGTTCACCAGCGAGCCGGGCGTGAAGGGGCGGGCGTTCATCAAAACCAGCGCCACCATTGCCGGGGGGAATAGCGGCGGCGCGGGGCTGACGCCCGACGGCGAATTAATCGCCGTGCCGACCCAACTCGGCGCGGGGGGTGGCGCGGACAGCGAAATTGTCGATTGTCGCCGCCTCACCGACACCAATGACGACGGTTTTGTGGATGAGCGCGATGCCTGCGTTCCCGGCGGCGGGTTCATCAACGCTTTGCGCCCCATCAATCTGGCGAAACCCCTGCTGGCGCGCGCGCTCGCCGGGGCAACCGAACCGCGTCCCACCGCCGAACCCGACCGTTCGCCGGTGTCACTGCCCGACAATGCGGGCGAAATCCTCTACGCCGACGATTTTTCATCGGACAAAGGGGATTGGGGCATCATCGACGGCATTGTACTTGACGGGCAGGAATTGCAAATCGAAGTCCCCGAAATCAACAATTACATCTGGACGACCATCGCCGAGACCTTTGACGATTTTGATTATCAGATTGAAGGGCGAAAACTGGGCGGACCGGACAACAACAGTTATGGCGTTGTGTATCGCTTTTTGGATGAGAATAATTTTTACACCTTCGAAGTCAGCAGCGATGGTTTTTACGTCATCAATAGATTTGAAAATGGCGAATGGATATCGCTCACCGACTGGAAATCGTCGCCGTTGGTGAATACCGGCTTCGGCACAAACGTGGTTGAGGTGGAAGGTATCGGGTCGCTGTACAAATTTTACATCAACGGGGTGCTGGTGGAAACACTGTCCGATGATGCGTTTTCCGGCGGAACAATCGGCGTGATTGTTTCCAGCTATTCCGAGCCAGACGTTTCGGTGGCGTTTGACAACGCCCTTGTGCGCGTGCCGGGGGGCGCACATCAAGCTGTGGGTTCGCCATCTTCAGACGACACCGGCATGACGCAGGTGTTGGCAGATGATTTCTCTTTCGCCGCCAGCAGCGAGTGGAATTTGGAGGATTCGGAAAAAGTCGAGCGGGACATTGCCGATGGCGTATTTTCCCTGCGCATCAACGCCCCCAACACCGATGGGTGGTCATCGTACCCGCAAAACTTCGCCGATGTGGTGGTTGAAGTGGATGCGGCGAAAATCGCCGGTCCCGATGTGAACAATTACGGCGTCTTGTGTCAATATCAGGATTCCGACAACTACTATTTCCTGCAATTGGGCAGCGATGGCACCTATGCCATTTCGCGCAATCTGGGCGGCGATGTGACCATGCTGGTGGATTGGACGCCGTCCGCCGAAATTCTGACCGGCTCCGCCACCAACCGCATTCGCGCCGAGTGTCGGGACGGGATGTTGGGACTGTATGTCAACGGCACGCAGCTCGCGCTGGTGGAAGATGATACGTTCACTTCGGGTAGAATTGCGCTGGGCGCGGGGACGTATGACGAAGCGGGGGTACAGGTGAATTTCGACAATCTGGTGGTGAAAAGCACCGCGTCGCAGACGGAGTCCGGCGGGGGGGAATTCCTTTTCTTCGATGATTTTTCCGCCAACACCAACGACTGGACGGAATCGGATGATGCGGATGCCGCCTACTTTTTCGGTGACGGGGAATATTATCTGCAAACCAAAGCGGATAATTATCTGATTTGGTCGCGGGTGGGGCGGACATTCGATGCGGTGGTGATTGACGTGGATGCCCGCGAAGTTGCCGGACCGGACGATAATGAATTTGGGGTGATGTGCCGCTATCAGGACGCCGACAACTTCTATCAATTCGGCATCAGCGGGGATGGCTATTATCGGCTGGCGGGGTATATCGGCGGTGAATTCACCGAGTTTGTGGCGTGGGATACCAGCAGCAGCATTTTTCAGGGGCAGGATACCAACCACATCACCGCCATTTGCGACGGTACACGGCTGGAATTTCGGGTGAATGGCGATTTACTGCTGCAATATGATGATGCCTCGCTGCCCGTGTCCGGGGATGTCGCTCTGTTCAGCGGCACGTATGATGTCCCCGACGTGACCATCGCCTTTGATAATTTGAGCATCACCCGTCCGTAAAAAAACGGGGATGGCAATTTGTTTGCCATCCCCGTGTCTTTTGTGGCGAATTACGCCGCTTGCGCCGCCGCTTTCAGCAGGGCGAGCGTTTTTTCTTTCCCCACCAGTTTGGCAAACGTGCCGAAACGCGGACCGCGTTCCTGCCCCAGTAGCACCTCATAAAACGCCGTGAAAATCTCTTTCGGCGAAACATCAAATTCGCGCGCCACATCGAAGGGCAGCGTTTGCAATTCTTTTTCGTCGTCGCCGGTATATGCCGCCACCCGTTCCGCCAACCGCGTGAACCACGCCCGCTCCGCCTCGGTGGCGGGGCGGAAAGTTTTGTTCGGCAGGATGAAATCGCGGTAATAGTTTAGGCTTTTGCCCACCAAATCGGCGATGGTGGCGTGATATTCTTCGGCGGTCGGGTCGTACCGTTCCAGAAATTCGATGATGAGCGCGGGGTCGTCGCTGCCCAAACCGGACACCAGATTGTTGATGAGCGAAAAGTTGATGGTGGTATCGAATTTCGGGACGGTTTGCCCGCGGTCAAAAATATGCCAGATGGCGGAATCGGGTTGTTTTTCAGCGGCGATGGTGGGGTAACGGCGCAACGCTGCCAGATAATCGTCCACTGTGCGCGGAACCATACCCCAATACAACCGTTTCGCTTTTTTCGGATTTTGGAAGAGGAAATAGAGCAGACTTTCCAGCGGCGCGTAGCCCGTCCACGTGTCCACCGTCAGCCCTTTTCCGACACTTTTTGAAATCTTCCTGCCCTCTTCATCCAAAAACAGCTCGTAGAAAAAACCATTGGGCGGCTGTTTGCCCATCGCGCGGGTAATTTTGCCGGACAACTTCGCCGATTCAATCAGGTCTTTGCCGTACATCTCATAGCCCACATCGTAACTGAACCAGCGCAATGCCCAATCCACTTTCCAGCCGACTTTGACGTGCCCGTTGTGTACGGTGACGTTCCCGCGATGCCCGCAGCCGGGGACGTCGCCCATCGGTTTATCGCACACATAATCGAGGGTGTTGTTTTCGGGGTGGTAGCCGGTGACGCGGGTGGTGTAAATGCGCCCGCAATGCTCGCAGATGGGCATAAAGGGCGACCAACCCGCCCGTTTTTCTTCGCGCAGGGTGGGCAAAATGATCGCCAGAATGGCTTCTGCTTTTTCCAGCAGGATGCTCAACCCCTCATTGAAATCGCCGCGCGTGTATGCTTCGTGTGAGCTTTGCAATTCGTAATCGAAGCCGTAGGCGTTCAGAAACTCGCGCAGTTTGTTGTTCATATGGGCGCTGTAGCTTTCGCAACAGCCGAAGGGGTCGGGGATGTGGCACAACGGTTTGCCGAGCTGTTCCGCCAGCATTTCTTTTTGCGGCATATTGAGCGGCACTTTGCGCAGCCCGTCCATATCGTCGCTGAAGGCGATGAGCCGCGTGTCCCACCCCGTCAGATGCTCGAAGGCGCGGCGCACCCACGTGGTGCGGGCGACCTCGGCGAAGGTGCCGATGTGCGGCAGTCCGCTGGGACCAAACCCTGTTTGAAAGACCACCGGCGCGGCGGGGGTTTCCCGATACCGGCGTTGCAAGCCGGACGCTTCTTTAAATGCCCACGATTTGTAATTTGCCATAAATATCCTCTTGCGCGGAATGTGTTTGATTTAGTGGCTATTATCCACAGAAACAGCGATTATGCAATTTGCACCGTTACGCCGAATGTTGCCGCAGGGTGCGATTTGCCGAGCCGGTGATGACTAAAATGGCGACCAGCAAGCCGCCAACCAGCCCGAATGCCAGCCAAATCCCCGCCCGGTCGGCGATGTTGCCCAGCGCGAGGGGCAGCAATAGCACCGCCCCCCCCGTGCCGATGGTGATGCGCGCGCTGGCTTGATTCGCCAGCCGGGGCGCGGTGTGCATCGCCTGCGACAATGCCAGCGGGTAAAAATTGGCAATGCCGAAGCCAAGCACGAATAGCCCGGCGATGGTGGCGGTGGACGACGTGCCCAGCCAGAAGGGGAGAAATCCGGCGAAGGCGAGTCCGGCGGCGACCAGCAGCAGAGTTTGCCCGTTGAACCGATGCGCCAGCCGGCTGGTGGAAAATCGCGCCAGCACTGCTGCCGCGAAAAAGAGACTCATCAGGGTGATGGCGGTGGTTTGCGGCAATCCGGCGTGGATTCTCAGGAACTCTGCGCCCCAAAACGCGACGCACCATTCCGCCGCCACGCCGAAAAACAGCACCAGCCAATAGAGCCAGAATGCCAGCGGCAGACGTGCATTTTCGGGCGAATGGTCATCCGGCGCGGCGGTTGTTTCGGCGGGGATGGGGATGCGGCGGGTGAAATAGCCTGCCGCCAAAAAGAGCGCCGCCACCAGCCACAGGGTGATGCGCCAACCGAAGCCCACTTGCTCGAACCCGCCGATGAAGAGCGGCTCGATGGTGACCACGAGGCTGGCGGCGATATTCGCTTCCGTCAGCGCAATCGTGCGATATTGCCACTGGTGGTCGGACAATGCCGCTTGCACGATGATGAACATTGTCCCCCCGAAAAGCCCCATAATGCCCGACCCGGCGATGGTGAGCGCGGCAGTTTTCCCGACCGCCAGCAAGATAATCCCCCCAACCATGCCGATGCCGCCGCCCCACCACGCCACCGGACGCCCCCGGCGCGACGCAACGCTGTCGGCGGTGAAACCCGCGAGCACCACACCCAGCGCAAACGCGCTGAAATGAAGCCCGGCAACGGTGTAATTGAAGCCGAGTTCGGCGCGCAGAGCGGGCATCAACGGACCGAGCATCGCTTCCGTGTAGGCGAAAAATGCGATGGCGAGGTACGAAAGCCACGTGAATCGCGTGCGCCGGAAGGGGCTTTTTTGAAGGGGCATCGGGGGTTACGGCTGCCAATCGCCCTGTAATGCTTTGACCCGGCTGATGAATTGTTCGGGCAGGGGGATGGTTTTGCCGCTTTCGTAATCGAAGAAAACCTGAACGGTGTGGGCGGTGGCAACCAGCCGCCCGTCTTCCGTTTCGATGCGGTGGGTCAGGTCGAAACTTTTGTTGCCCAGTCGCGTCACGCCCGTGCCGATGATGAGTGTTTCCCCAAAGTAGGCGGGGCTGCGATACGAGCAGGTCGCTTCCGCCAGAATGATGGTCAGTTCGTCCAGCGAATTGACGCCCATCGCCTCAAAGAAAAAGGCGATGCGGGCATTTTCGAGATAGGTGAAATAGACGGTGTTGTTGACGTGACCGAGCGCGTCCAAATCATGAAAGATGACTTTTTGGCGCGTCAGATGCGGATATTTTTTGACAGACATCATTCCTCCCTTGTGCCGGTAGGCGGATAATCAGACAGCGAATAGGGACAGAACGGTGTTCTGCCCCTATCGGTTAAGCCTATTTTATGCGATTGTCTGCAGTTGTCAATCTACTGCCCTTGACCGCCGCCCGCAGACGGTGCGGTGGATGGGACATCGGTGGGGATGCCGGCGTCCACCGTCGGGATGATACCGGGTCCCGGTATCACCAGGGTGGGAGCCATCCCCTCTTGGGTGAAGATGAGCTTGTCGGTGCTGTTGAGCGCGCTGGCGTTCGCCTGAATTTGCAGCAATTGCAGATACCCCTGCACGCCATAGAGTTCGGCGAGGGTCAATTGCGGCGCGAGGTCGATGCGGGCTTGTTCCAGTGCGGCTTGCGCGGCAATTCTGTTGATTTCCACATCCTGCTGGGCGGAATACAAATCGTTGGATTTTTGCGCTTCGATGACGGCGCGTTCCGCTTCAACTTTCGCCAAATCATTGGCGAGGTTGGCTTCAATGACCGCTTTTTGGGCGAGTGTTTTTTCTCTTTCCAACTCTGCCAGCGTGATTTCCTGACGGGTCTGCTCTTGCAACCGGCTTTGCTGCACCCGGATTTCACCTTCCTGTCGCGCCTGTTCCGCCAACGCTTCCGCATCGGCTTTCAATTTGTCCTGCGCGGCTTTTTCAGTTTGCAGGCGGCTCTGCACAATGGCGTCCAATGCGGCTTGCACTTCCGGCGACAGGATGACTTCCGGCACGACGAGGTTTTGCACCGTCAATCCCAGATTCTTCGCCATACCGTTCAATTCATCATCGATGCAGTTGCGCAGTTCATCCCGCGCCGTGCCGATGATGTTGTCGTCGAAGTTGCGGTCGCCCACACAGACTTTCATCGCCTGCTGAGCCAAATCATCCACGCGGGAGATTGCCAAATCGTCATTCAGGTACATCTCTTTGTATTGCGCCCAGTAGGTTTTGATGAGTTCTCTCTGGGCGAAACTGGGACGGAAAATGTCGCCGCTGACGGTCAACCCGATGCGTTGTTTGTCTTTGGTGATGATTTCCGGGTCGGTGACGGAAAAGGGGATGGCGTGGGTGGAGATGCGCTGCAATTCCACAAACAAGCCGCTGTCGCTGTACACCCCCGGACCGACCACGTTTTTGATTTCACCGCTCTGCAATTGCACGCCGATTTCCTGCGCGTCTACCTTTTCAAAAAAGTAGAAAAACTGACTGGAAAACGACATTAACACGCCGATGATGATTACCACAACCACCACAATAATTAATGTGCTGGCGCGACCAAGTAATTGTTTCATAGGTTCTCCTCCTCTGGAAACAGGTCTGAAAAATTGTTATTGTCTTGAGGTTTGCCGGCTTCAACCCTTCAATACCTTCTATCGGGTTACTCAGGGTGTGAAATCAGCGGGAAAAACGCACCCTGAATGGCGCGCAGCGCGTATCAAAGAGCGTTTTCCCCCGTATATGATGAAACGTCAATATGCCGCTGTTGTACGGTAGGTAGTTTCCGAAATATTGTCCCGCTGTCAACTATCCGGCGTGTTTTTGATGCAGCATATCGCCGATGCCGGCAACGCTGCTGAGGATGCCACTGGCTTCATAGGGCAGGAAAATCTTGGTGGCTTGCCCGTCGGCGATGTTTTCCAGCGCTTCCAGGTACTTGATGGCGATGAGTTCCTGCGTCGGTTTCTGCGCCTGAATCGCGCTGTAAACCGTAGTGATGGCGATTGCTTCCCCTTCGGCGACGGTGCGCCGCGCTTCGGCTTCCCCTTCGGCTTCCAGCACCGCCGAGCGTTTCTGCCCTTCGGCTTTCAGGATTTCAGCCTGTTTGATGCCTTCTGCCTCCAGAATGGTCGCCCGGCGTTCCCGTTCCGCCTTCATCTGGCGGTGCATCGCCTGCGTCACGTCTGCCGGCGGCTCAATGCGCTGGAGTTCCACCCGCGTCACCTTCACCCCCCATTTGTCGGTCGCTTCGTCCAGAATCTTCCGCAATTGGGTGTTGATGACTTCCCGCGAGGTCAGACTTTCGTCCAGCGCCAAATCGCCAATCAGGTTGCGCAGGCTGGTTTGCGCCAGTTTTGTGGCGGCGGAATAAAAATCCGCCACTTTGTAGGTTACTTTCATCGGGTCAATCACTTCGTAATAGACCACCGCGTCGACTTCCACCACCACATTATCTTTGGTGATGACTGCCTGAGGCGGCACATCCACCACTTGCTCGCGCATATCAACCTTTATCATCCGTTCAAAAAATGGCAAAACGATATTCAATCCGCTGGGTGCGGTGCGATTGTATTTGCCCAAAAACTCAATTAACCCTTTTTCCCACGGTCGAACAATTCTGAACATAGTGCCTCACTTTCTGTATGATGCCGAAAACATCCGGCAGTGCGCCAAATGAACTGTAATCATTATATCAGATAATGCCCGGATAGCCTGACCGGAGGATGGTTTTCGGCTGACAAATCTGTCAACTAATCTGAGGTGCAACGCCCCGAAATTATTGCCGCCACTCAAAACAAACGCAATCATCACCTCACCTGCCAAACTTCTCTTTTTAAAGGAAACGCATATACTGTTGATGAAGAAATTCTACCCGATTCCACCGATTTTGTCTGTGGGACGGTTACAAAAACGACGGCTGTTGCAAAGTAAATTTTAAGGGTGCTGTTTTTCATGATTTTATGCCGCAGGGGCGATTTGCGAGCCGCTCTTACGCATTTTCATCCGGTTTTAATGAAAATCGGTGGCGTTGTAGGGGCACGCTGCAGCGTGCCCCTACATTTCCTGCGCAAAGTATTGTTTGTCAAGCGACTTTGCAACAGCCCTGTTACAAAAACGACGAAACGATTATGAGCAACATCTCCCATCCCCCATTAATAGCCATTGTAGGACCCACCGGCATCGGCAAAACCGCGTTGGGCATTGCCCTGGCGCAGCAATTCCGGGGCGAAATCATCTCCGCCGATTCGCGTCAGATTTACCGCCGGATGGACATCGGCACGGCAAAACCCACCCCCGCCGAGCGCGCCGCCGCGCCGCATCATCTGGTGGATATTGTATCGCCCGATGAGACGGTGACGCTGGCGGAATTTCAGGAACGGGCATTTGCCGCCATTGACGATTGCCATGCTCGCCAAAAATTGCCCCTGCTGGTTGGCGGCACGGGGCAATGGGTGATGGCGGTGCTGGAGGGGTGGGGCATTCCCCGCGTCCCGCCCGACCCCGAATTGCGGGCGCAGTTGGCGGCGGAAGCGGAAACGCTCGGCGCGGAGGCATTTCACGCCCGGCTCGCCGCCGTTGACCCCGCCGCTGCTGCGAAGCTCGATTACCGCAACGTCCGGCGGGTGATTCGCGCGTTGGAAGTGTACCGGAAAACGGGTGTCCCCATCAGCGTGCATCAGAAAAAAACGCCGCCGCCGTATCGAATTTTGCGGCTGGGATTGACCATGCCCCGTGAGGAACTTTACCGGCGCATCGATGCGCGCATCGACGCGATGATGGCGGCGGGCTTTCTGGCGGAGGTCGAATCGCTGTTGGCGCGGGGGTACGGGTTGAAATTGCCGTCGATGTCTGGGTTGGGCTACCGGCAACTGGGGGCGCATCTGCGCGGAGAACTTTCGCTGGCGGAAGCGGTGGCGCTCACCAAAAAAGAGACGCGCCGGTTCATCCGCCAGCAGTACAACTGGTTTCGGCTGGACGACCCCGCCATCCGGTGGATTGACGTTTCGGCGGCGGATGTGGTTTCGGTGGCGGTAGCATTGGTGGAACGCGAGAAAATGTGTCGGTGAGAAAATGAGCCGAAATTCAAAGCTCAAAACCGTTGACCGCTGACCGCTGACCGCCGAATTTTCACACCAACGCCATCACCAGCGTCAGGGTGATGGTGCTCGCCACGGTGGAAAACAGCACCGTGGTCGTGACAAAATCGGGCAGCAGGTCGTATTCCAGAGCGATGATGGACGTGAGCACGGCGGCGGGCATCGCCGATTGAAAAATCCCTGCGCCCCGCATAACACCCGTCAGCCCAAACGGAATGGCGATGATGACCGCCAGCGCCGCCCCGCCCAGCAGCCGAATCGCACTGCTGACCAGCACATCACCGCTGAACCGGAATGTCTTCATTCCCGCCAATTGCACCCCCAGCGCCACCAGCATGGTGGGAATCATCGCGCCCGCCAGCAACCCGGTACTCCGCGTGAGCGCCAGCGGCAATGGCAAATCGAAGTGGTTGATGATGAATGCCGGCACAAGCGCCAGCAGCGCCGGCGTTTTGAAGACTGCCGTCGTCGCCTTCACCCCCCCTTTCCCCCAATTTGCCGCCGCAACCCCCACCACAAACGACACCGTCAAAATCGCCAGAAAATAGACCGTCGCAACGGGGATGGCATCTTTCCCCAGCCGAAACTCAATCAGCGGCAGCCCGAAATTCCCCACATTGCCAAAAATGGCGATGAGCACATACGCCGCCACCATCTTCGGCGGGCGGCGCAACAGCGTGGCAACGCCCCATCCCGCGCCCGCCAGCAGCAAATGCACCGCCGTGATGTAGAGCGTCATTTTCGCCACTGCCGTCGCCTGAACATCGAATGTGCGGATGACATCGAAAACGAAGGCGGGAATCAGGATGAAATAGGCGAATCGGGATAACGTGCGCGCATTCAGCCCGAGCCGGGGTCCGGCAAAATAGCCGATGACCACCAGCGCGAAAACGGGCGTAATCACGTTGAAGAAAATGCTGAACAATTGCGTTGCCATAGTTGCGCCTCGGTGACGGTGAATTGAGATTATAATATATTTACCGGCATCACAATCTATCATTTACATTCAACCACGTACCGGCAAGTAATTATGTCCGTTTGTGATGCTGTTGTGTATATTCGCCACTCAACCGCCGATGCCCAACCCGCCGACAACATCCGCCACGGTGAGCCAGCCGCTTTCCGGGAAGAGCCGCGCCATCTGCGGCGCAAACAGCGGCGAGCTTCCCAGCACCGCCGCCGGGTCGCCCTCGGCGATGATTTCCCCCTGACTGAACAACAGCACCCGGTTGGCGAGTTGCGCCGCAAATTCCACATCGTGCGTCACCAGCAGAATCGCCATCCCTTCATCCCGCCAGCCGCGCAGCAACGCCGCGAGGTCGCTTTTGGCGCGATAGTCCAGCCCGCGCGTGGGTTCATCCAACAGCAATACCGACGGTTTGGTGACGGTGATTGCCGCCAGCGCCACCCGCTGACGCTCGCCCGCACTCAAATCACGGGGGTAAACGGCGGCATATCGCCCCACGCCGAGCGTCTCCAGCAGTTGCCGGGGATTGAGCGCCCCCGGCGCAGCCTCGCCGTTATGGGGCACGGGCAGCCCGTGATTTTTCAGGGTGATGGTCACTTCTTCCAGCACCGAATCGGCGAACAGCAGCGCGTTGGGGTCTTGCGGCAGATAGCCCATCGTGCGGGCAATTCGTGCCACGGGCGCGCCGGTGAGATTCTCGCCCGCCACTTCAACTTTTCCCCCCCTGAGCGGCAGCAAGCCCATCAGACATTTCAACAGCGTCGTTTTTCCCGCCCCGTTCCTGCCCAAAACGGTCACCAATTCACCTTTTTTTATGGCGATGGATACACCGTTCAGCACGGAAATATCCCCGTACCCCGCCACCAGTTTTTCGGCGCGCAAAAGGGGGGAGGCAGGGACTGCCGGCGCGGGCATTTGGGGGGATGGCGGCGGCACTTCGATGCGGCGACTGAACCGTTTTCCCGCCTTCACGGTGAGCGGCAGCGGATGCCAGCGCAGGGTTTTCGCCAGTTCCACCAGCGGCGGCACGAGCGACGTTTCCGCCAGAATCTCGTCCGGCGAGCCGGTCATCACTGCTGTGCCACCGGCGGAAAGATGCACGATGGTGTCCACAAAGGGGAGCACCCGCTCCAGCCGGTGTTCCGCCAGTACGATGGTCAGCCCCAAATCGGCATTGAGTCGCACCAGCGATTGCAGCACATCCTCCGCCGATTTCGGGTCGAGCTGGGAGGTCGGTTCATCCAGCACCAGCACGCGCGGGCGAAATGCCAGCGCGGCGGCGATGGCAACCCGCTGTTTTTCGCCGCCGGAGAGCGTTTCCACCCGGCGGCGGCGCAGCGGCGAAAGGTCAAGCAGGTCGAGCGCTTCTTCCACCCGCACCCGCATTTCCGGGCGGGGGATGGCGGCGTTTTCCAGCGCGAAGGCGATTTCATCTTCCACCACATCCATCACAAATTGCGCTTCGGGGTCTTGAAAAACAAACCCGACGAAACGGCTCATCGTTTCCGGTCCCGTTTGAATCGGGTCGCGCCCCGCCACCCGCACCGTGCCGCCGATTCTCCCGCCGGAGAAATGGGGAACCAGCCCGTTCAGCGCGCGCAACAGGGTCGATTTCCCCACCCCGGACACGCCCATCACCAGCGCAAAATCGCCGTCGGCAATCTCCAGCGACAGATTTTGCAGGGCGGGTTGTTCGCTATTCGGATAGGTGAAGGTCAGATTTTCAATTGAAATCATTTTTGGTTTTTAGCGGTCAGTTATCAGCTGTCAGCGGTCAGCAGTCAGCGGTCAGCGATTCGTCATTCGCAATGATACCGTACTTTCAGGTTTGAGCCAAACGATGGGCGCGAGCAGACCCGCGCTCGCCAGCGCCAAAATCGGGCTGAACCCCGGAACGGTCAGGGTGGGATAGGGGTAGAATATCAGCGCGTCCCGGTTGATGCCCGGCACGGGCAAAAGTGCCAGCGCCACGGGGAGAGCGACTGCTGCCAGCACCAGCCAATCGCGCCGATGCCACCTTTGACGGCGATAGGTGGTGTGCGGCACGCTGTTTCCGGTCACCCACAGTGCGATGACCACCAGCATTATCCCCCCCAGCACCGCGCCAACACCCCACCGCAGGTCGGTCAGCAATTGCGTTGCCCAGCCCAGCAGAATCAACCCCAGCCCGAAGACCATCCCCATTCGGGTGACATCGGCGTGGCGGGGGACGTCCGCCCCGGCGAAGCCGCGTGCGGTCATCGCTTCCGCCAGATTCAGTGCGCGTTCCAGCCCACCCACCAGCAGCGGCAGAAACAGCGGCAGCCAATCGCGCAATCCGCGCGGCTGATGTCCGCGCACCGCCTGCGCCTCTCTGATTTGCCGAAACTGCCGCAGGGTGGTCGGCACAAAAGTGATGGCAATGGACATCACCACCGCCACCGGTTGAAACGCGCGGGGGATGATGCGCACCAGTGCGTTCACCGGCACGGTTTGGTTCAAAATGGAGAATGCCAGCAGAAAGCCGCCCAGCACCACCCCGTTGAGCGCGCCGTACAGCGCCGCTTCCAGCGTGATAGCGCCGCCCACCAGCAGCCAATCGGCGGGGAGACGGAAGAGCACCGTTGTGCCGACATGCACCATCGCGGCGTTAAACAGGGCGGAAAAGAAGACAATCACCGCGCCCACCCGGAAGGGCGAAAAGGGGAGCGGCACACCGTCGCCGCTTTTGAGCGAACGCCGCCACACCAGCGCCAGCCACGCTATCAACAGGGTTAAATGAAGCGGGTTGCGGGTGACGGAAAGCAATATCAGCGCGGAGATAACCCACGCCAGCCAAGTGAAGGT
>JAJRSQ010000273.1 GCA_024278725.1 Chloroflexota bacterium | reverse complement strand
CACCCCGATGATTGCCAGCACGAGCGGCAAGACCCATTTCCAGCGGGGGTGCGCTACCACGGCGGCAAAGGTTTGGCGAGGTTTGTCAATAATGCTCAACAATAATCCCCAAACAGAGGGAGCCGGTACAGCAGTGTCAGTGGTCATAGTCGAATCCTTTCTAAAACTATAACACCGGTTACGCAATATTCAATACGGGACTGTGGCGGAAAAGTTTCAGGATAGAAAAATCCTGACATATAATTAATATACCTCAATTCTGTGATTTTTCCTACTATGAACCTCTCAAATGTCTGACGCCGAGCGGATGTTTCGGGCAGGTCTGCCCCTGCTTTCGCCCTACCCACCCGCAGGGGTGGGCGTGGGCGTCGGAATCTCCGTGGTGAGGGTGGCGGTGGGGGTGATGACGGGACTCGCTGTCGGAATCGGGGTGGGGGAGGGGGTGTCGGTGGGGACGGCGGTGGGCGTTGCCGTGGGAGCGGGGGATGGGGTGATGGTGAAGGTGATGACCGGCGTCGGCGTGAAGGTTGCCGTCGGCGGAATGGGGGTGGCGGTGGGGGTGATGGTGAGGGTGGGCGTGAGCGTCAACGTCGGCGACGGGGTGAGCGTCGGGCTGGGCGTTGCGGTGGCGGTATTGGTGGGGGTGAGGGTGGGCGTCGGTGTGGGCGGGTTGTCCACCAGAATGCGGACGCGGGATTCCAACGCGCCGCCGCTTTGGTCGAACACGCGCAGGCGCAGGGTGTATGCGCCATTGGGATATTGGGTGCTGTCGAACGTTCCCAGCACGCCCCCTTCGACTAACTGGTTCACGGCGCCGGTCACATCGCCGAAGGCTTCCGGTCCCGTGCCGACCCCGTAATCCAAAATATAATAGGCAAAGTTGGCGGCGACGGCATGCCCTTCCACGGCGACAACGCCCTGCACGGTCGCGCCATCGGCGGGGGCGGTGATTTGCGCGGTGATGGCGGTGGAGGGGCAATACGCCTCCGGCGGCTGCTCGAAGCCGTTTGCCAGCGCCCATTCAAGCCCGTCGGGTGGATAAACCCGATAGTAGCGCGTTTCCACGTTGGCGCGGCAGAATTCATTGGCGCGCAAGCCGGTGTTCAGGTCGATGTCAATCAGTTGGTGGATGTCGTATTCCGCTCCGAGCGGCGGGCGGTCGGCGGCGAAGATTTCCGTGCGACGTTTCGGGCAGGCTTCGCCGGGGATGGTTCCCGAATCGGCGCAGACTTCGATTTCCACCACGTTTTCCGGGCGGGGGAAATCGCGCACGGGCAACCCTTCGTGCGCCCGTTCCATAAAATTGTGCCAGATGGGACCCGCACCGCTCAAGCCTGTGGTGCCGACCATCGGGGTGTAATCGGCGTTGCCCACCCACACGCCGGTGACGATGTCGGGGGTGAAACCCAGCACCCAATTGTCGCGGAAGTCGTTGGTGGTGCCGGTTTTGGCGGCGGCGGGGCGCGAAAGCACCAGCGCGCTGTTGGGTCCGAAGGTGGGCGTGCGGGCTTGGTTGTCTGCCAGAATATTGGTGATGAGGTAGGCGTCTTCGGCGCGGACGGCGCGGCGCGGCTCACTGCGCGGCGGGGTGATGTCGCGCCCCTGCGCGTCCAGCACGCGGGCGATGGCATACGGTTTGATTGCCACGCCCTGATTGGCGATTGCCTGATACGCACCGGTCATCTCCAGCAGCGGCACTTCTCCCGCGCCGAGGGCGAGCGCCAGCCCGTAATCGTCGCGGATGAGGGTGGTGATGCCCAGCCGTTGCGCCATCTGTTTCATGGATGAAATCCCCGCGAAGTTGAGCGCCTTCACCGCCGGAATGTTGTATGAATTCGCCAGTGCGGTGCGGACGGATACCGGTCCGTGGAATTTCAAATCGTAGTTGGTCGGTTTGTAGACTCCGCCCGCGCCATCGGGATATTCCGTCGGCACGTCCATAATCAGGGTGGCGGGCGTCCAGCCCTGCTCAAATGCCGCCAGATAGACAATCGGTTTGATGGATGAACCGGGTTGGCGCGGGGTGATTGCCATATTAATCTGCCCGGCAATGCTGTCATTCCGAAAATCTTTGCTGCCGACCATCGCCAGAATTTGCCCCGTTTGCGGGTCGATGGCGACCAGCGCGCCGTTGGTGACATTTTTCCCCGCCAGCGCGTCAATCTGATTGGCAACTTCTTCTTCGGCGATGGCTTGCAGCCGCTGGTCAAGGGTGGTTTCCACCCGCAACCCGGCTTGGTAAATCAAATCGGGGGGATAGAACTTCTCCAATTCGGAGCGCACATAATTCACAAAATGGGGCGCCGCCATCGAAAGATTCCGGTCGCGGAAATTCAGCGGTTCCTCAGCGGCGGCGTCCGCTTCCGCCGGCGAGATGTAGCCCGCTTCCACCATCAAATTCAGCACCACCCGTTGGCGGCGGGCGGCGCCTTCGGGGTTGCTGTAGGGGTCGTACACGGCGGGGCTTTGCGGCAACCCCGCCAGCAGGGCGGCTTCCGCCAGCGAAAGCTCACCGGCGGATTTGCCGAAATAAGTTTGGCTCGCCGCCTCAATGCCGTAGGCGCGATTGCCGTAATAAATCTGGTTCAGATACGTTTCCAGAATCTCATTTTTGGTATATTGCCGATTGAGTTCCACCGCCAGCACCGCTTCCTTCACCTTCCGTTTCAGCGTTTGTTCAGTGCGCTGTTCGGGGGGCAAAAGAACATTTTTCGCCAATTGCTGGGTGATGGTACTCGCGCCGGAAACAATGCTCCCTTCGGTGACATTGTAATAAATTGCCCGCGCCACTGCGATGGGGTCAACGCCGACATTCAGGTAGAAATTGCGGTCTTCCGTGGCGATGGTCGCATTGCGCAGGTCGGCGGAAATATCATACAGCGGCACATCGGTGCGTCGCCCGAAGTTCGGGTCGTTGATTTCCCACAGCAGATTGCCGTTCCGGTCATAGATGGATGTGGTGCGGAATTGGTACTGTCGGGTTTTCAATTCCTCCGGGGAAGGCAATTGCTGCGCCAGATACGCGTAGCCGAGTACACCCGCGCTGACGCCGAGCAAAATCAAAATGAGGGCGGCGATGGCGCCGATGACGAGCGTGCGCCGGAAACATCCCCCGCGCGAAGCGGGCGGTGGGGGCGGCGCAATTTGCGGCGCGATGACCGTGTGCGGCGGCGTCTCGCCCGGTTGCCATTGTGCGGGCGGCTGGGGAAACGCCGGTTCATCGGCGGGGTGCGGCGGACGGTAACTCAGCACCGTTGGCTGGCTGTCCGGCGGCAACTGCGGGCGACGAATCACCCGCGTGGGGCGGGTATCGTCGTCGCGCGGTTTGGCGGGTGGTTCGGGGGGAGCCGGGACGGCGGGTTCAGGGTCGTCATCAAGCCCGCTCAGAATTTCCTGCATCCACGCGGGCGGTTCCGGCGGGGGCGTCGGTTGGTCATCGGGTTTGTTTTCATCCGGTTGAATGATATCGTTTTCGTCTGGCATAAAATTCTCGGTGGTTGGTTTTCGGTTGCCGGGCAACTGAATACTCAAAACTAAAATGTGGATTGGTTCATCAAAAAGACGTTCCAATCCACAAAAGCGTTCCATTGTGTGCAGAAGATTATAGCCAGCGACACGAAAAATCGCAAGCGTCAGCGCAGATATGATGCCCCGTTCACGTCCACCACACCGCCGGTGAGCCATTCCGAGCCGTCTGCCGCCAGAAAGAGGACGGTGCGCGCGACCTCTGCCGGTTTTGCCACGCGATTGTGTGGGCTTTGCCGCCGAATTTCCTCGCCGCGTTCACCCTTCAGCGCGTCGCGTGCCATCTCGGTTTGGACGAATCCGGGCGCAACGGCGGTGACGAAGATATTGTGTGCGCCCAAATGCACCGCCAGCGATTGGCTCATCGCGTGCAGCGCGGCTTTGCTCGCCCCGTATGCCGGCGCAAACGGCTCGCCACGGAATGCCCCGCGCGACCCCACGTTGATGATTTTCCCGCCGCCGCGGTCAATCATATGGCGGGCGGCGCAATAGGCGGTATTCGCCGCGCCGAGCAAATTGGTTTGGATGGTTTTCATCCACTTTTTTTGCCAAGTCCGATAATCTACCGAGTCGAGCGGGTGGCTCTCGAAAATACCGGCGTTGTTCACCAGAATGTCCAATGTGCCGAAAAAAGCGATGGCAGTCTCCACCATTTGCTCAATGGCGGCGGGGTCGGTGAGGTCTGCCTGCACCAGCAGATGCCCGTCGCCCGCCAAGTTGGTGAGCGTCTCTTCCGCCATT
>JAJRSQ010000272.1 GCA_024278725.1 Chloroflexota bacterium | reverse complement strand
TTGGCGCAGCTCGGACACAAAATCACCATTTTTGAAGCGTTGCACGAACCGGGCGGAGTGCTGGTGTACGGCATCCCCGAATTCCGCCTGCCGAAAGACATCGTCCGCCGCGAAGTGGATTACATCAAACGATTGGGGGTCGAAATCATCACCGATTTCGTCGTCGGCTCATCGGAAACCATCGACCAACTGCTGGAAGAATTCGACGCGGTATTTTTGGGAACCGGCGCCGGACTGCCGTGGTTCCTGAACATCCCCGGCGAGGATTTGAACGGCGTTTATTCCGCCAACGAATACCTGACCCGCGTAAACCTGATGAAAGCCTACCGTTTCCCGGACTTTGAAACCCCCATCGCCGCCGGACGCCGCGCCATCATCATCGGCGGGGGAAATGTGGCGATGGACGCCGCGCGCACATCCCTGCGCCTGCACACCGATGAATCGGTGGTGCTGTACCGCCGCACCCGCGACGAAATGCCGTGCCGCCATGAAGAATTGGAACACGCCGAAGCGGAAGGGGTGCAATTTGAATATCTGGTCACCCCCGTCGCCTTCCACGGCGATGAAACCGGACGGGTGATGTCGGTGGAATGCGTCCGCAACGAGCTAGGCGAACCGGACGCCTCCGGGCGACGCCGCCCCGTGCCCATCGAAGGCTCGAATTTCCACGTCCCCGCCGACATTGTGATTGTGGCGGTCGGTCAAAGCCCCAGCCCGCTCATCCCCAAAACCACACCGGAACTGGAAATCGGCAAACGCGGCGCATTCGTGGTGGACAACGACACCATGAAAACCACCATGAAAGGCGTATTCGCCGGTGGAGACGCTGCCACGGGCGGCGCGACGGTCATTCTGGCGATGGGGCAGGCGAAAATCGCCGCCAAAGCAATCGACGAATATTTGAAAACCGGCAAATGGTAAGAGGTGAAATGATGGCAACAAAACCCGAAACCACCATCAATTTAACGGAAGAAGCCGCGGCGCTGGTCGCCTGCCTGCGCAACGGCGATGCAGCCGCCAGCGTTCATCTGGCGCGGTTGATTGAAGCGGACGCGCACGGCGCGTTGTTGCCATTCGCCGAGGCGCTGGGCGCGCGCATCATCGACCATCTGAACCGTTTCGCCGAGCTTAACATCACCGAACCGGACGCCACACTGGACGAAGAAGTTTACCAACTGTTAAAAGTCGCTGCCATAGATTGGGCATTGATTCCGGAACAAGGTCGTGCGGGGGAGGGGCGTATCACCCCCGACTTCGTATAACACCGCGCGAATCAACGCTCCGCTCTTTTACAGTAGGGTGGGAAAGGATGGTCTGCACTTCAGACCATCCTTTATTTTTTTCGGGGCGTTCTATTTATTTTTTATGAACGGATGGCGCCGGACGGGCAAGGCGCAGCGCATAAGCCGTTTCCCCGCGCAACCGTGTCTTTTTCGAGGCGAGCAAAAGAGGGGCGCGCGCCTCGAATCCGGGTTCATTTTCGTGACTCCTCTTTATTTTACAAAAGAATAGTTTTGTAAAACACTGAGATTATAGCCGAAATTCGCCATATCCGCAAATCAACGCCGCAAAACCTCAAGATATGTTTTTTGCCGATGATGAACGCTCGCGGGTAACTTTCCGCGCAATAGAACCCCGCCCGCTCGCGCCAAAATCCGAGGCGCGCAAAAGACGTTTCGCCTCGCGTAACCGTCGCCGATTCCCCTACCGCCCCACCCCGCCCTGTCGCACCAACGCTATCCGAATGGCAACGCGCCATGCCATTGGTGTTTTTGACCCGTTTGCGGTATAGTTGGGCAAAATAACACACCCTCGGAGTCCTATGGATACTTCCCCGCATGAACACGCTTTGGTTTTATACAAAACGCAGCCCGCGAAAGTCGTCAAAACCGGCGCGAAAATCGAAATAGCATTGCCCGCCGGGCGACACATCCGGGTGCGCGCGAAAGACATCACGCTGTTGCATCCCGGTCCGGTGAAAAGCCTATCCGAATTGAACGCCGAACCGTCCGCCGATGTGGAATCGGTTTGGGCGCTGCTCGCCGGAACAACGCTCTCGCTGGCGGAACTCAGCGATTGGTTATACGATGAATTTTCCCCCGCGACGGCGTGGCAAGCGTGGCAATATGTCGCCGACGGACTGTATTTTTCCGGCTCACCGGCGCAGATTACGGCGCACACGGAGGCATATGTCACGGCGGAAAAAGCGGCGCGCGCGGCAAAAGCGGCGGAGAAATCGGCGTGGCAGGCGTTTCTGGCGCGGGTACAGCGCGGACAGCTCGAAGCGGGCGACGCGGACTATCTGAAGGACGCGGAAGCGCTGGCGCTCGGCAACGCGACCGCCAGCCGCGTGCTTCGCGCCCTGAAACGCCCCGAAACACCCGAAAGCGCGCACAAACTTCTGCTGGATTTGAACGTTTGGACGCCGAAAATCAATCCCTACCCCGCCCGTTTTGGGCTGCCGACCACCCCGCCCACCGACCCGATTCCCGATTTACCGGATGAATATCGGCGTGATTTGACCGCTTTGGCAGCATTTGCCATTGATGACGCGGGCAGCAACGACCCCGACGACGCTATCAGTTGGGACGGCGAACAATTGTGGGTGCATATTGCCGATGCGGCGGCGTTGATATCCGAAGATTCCGCCGCCGATTTGACCGCCCGCGCGCGCGGTGCGAATCTCTATCTGCCGGACGGCACAGTGCCCATGCTCCCTCCCGCCGCCACCGAAAAACTGGCGCTCGGTCTATCCGAAGTCTCCCCTGCCCTGTCCTTCGCCCTCACCCTCGCCGCCGACGGCACACCCACTTGCACGGACATCACGCCCAGTTGGGTGCGGGTGACGCGCATGAGTTACACGGAAGCGAACGCCCAACTCGACACCCCGGCGTTTTCTGCACTGCACCGACTCGCGGAAAATGCGCGGCGGCGACGCATCGCCAACGACGCCATCGAGCTGGATTTGCCGGAGGTGAAAGTGCGGGTGGGCGATGACGGCGCGGTGCGCATCACGCCGCTGCCGCCGCTGAAAAGTCGCACGGTGGTGCGGGAAGCTATGCTTTTGTGCGGGGAAGCGCTGGCGGCGTTCGCGCTTGAAAACGACCTCCCCCTACCCTTTTCGGTGCAACCGCCGCCCGATTTTTCGGGGGATTTTCCGCCCGGATTGGCGGGGATGTTCGCCCGCCGAAAAAAAATGACCCCCGGCGCGGTGACGCGCACCCCGGAGCCGCACGCCGGGCTGGGACTACCGCACTACACGCAGGCGACCAGTCCCCTGCGCCGGTACGGGGATTTGGTGGCGCATCAGCAGCTTCGGCGGTTTTTGCGGGGGGATACGCCCTTTTCCGTGGACGACCTCCTGACGAAACTCGCCGCCGCCCGTGA
>JAJRSQ010000271.1 GCA_024278725.1 Chloroflexota bacterium | reverse complement strand
GCGTCTGCCAAAATGCTGTCCGTGGCAATGCACAGCGTGTCCAGCAATTCCCACCGATTTTCGATAATATATGTTTCCCCCAGCGCCAGCACCCGACGAACGCCGTGCGCCAGTTGTTGCGGGTTTTGCGTTGAAATTGCGGTGGAAAAGATGTCCGCCACGGTGTCAATTGTCATAGTGTTCTCCCAGACCAATCTTTGATTTGAAAATCAGCCATAAAAAATATGGAACGGCATTCCAAATGCGCCGCCAGCGCCAGGGCTGCATCACCAGCCGATGCAACCATTCCAGCCCGATGCGCTGCACCCATTTCGGCGCGCGCTGCGCTGTCCCGGCGATAAAATCGAATGCCCCCCCCACGCCAATCAGAACGCCGGCGGGCAACCGGTGCATATTTCGGGCAATCCACTTGTCCTGTTTCGGCGCACCGTATGCCACAAAGACCACATCCGGCGTCGCCGCGCGGATTTTTTCCACAATGGCATCTTCGTCTTCCGCGCGGGGAGACCCGGCGAATGCCCCGACCGCCCGCAGTTTCGGGTATCGTTCCCGCAATGCGGCGATAGCTTTTTCCGCCACCCCCGGTTGCGCGCCCAGAAAATACAGCCGATACCCCCTTTCGGCGGAACGCTGCGCCAGCGCTTCCACCATATCCACCCCCGCGATGCGCTCCGGCAGCGGTGTTTCGCCCAACCAACGCGCCGCCATCAACAAACCCGCACCATCGGCGAATGCCATTGCCGCCCGATTGATGACCCGCCGAAACAGATGGTCGCGCCGGGCGGCAACCACAAATTCGGGATTGACGGTGCAGACTTGATGCGGGTGTCCGTCAGCGATGAAGGTTTCTATTTTCGCCAGCGCGGATTGGAAGGTGACGGCATCAATGGTCACGCCCAAAATGGTGGCGTGTTCGGCGGGGTTTCGTTTTTCGATGGTGATTTTGGGGGGGGATGGCGGCTCATCGTTCAACAATTTTCGCGCGGTGTGCAGCACCTGTTCCGGGGTGATGAATTTCAGGCACGTTTTGGCGGCGCATCCGTGGCGCAATCCGACACTGTGCCCGATGTAGGCGCATGGCGCGCAGGGGATGTCGGCGCGGAGTACCACTTGTTTTTCCCCGGATGCGCCCCATGCCGCATCGTTGGTGGGTCCGAAGATGGATACCATCGGCACGCCGGTGGCGGCGGCGATGTGACTCACCCCGGAATCGCCGCCGATGAACAATTGCGCTTGTGAAATGAGCGCCGCCAGTTGGTGGAGCGACGTTTGTCCGCTCAAGTCCACCGCCTGCCGCGTCATTACCGCCTGCACCGCATCTGCGCCGTCGGTGGGGGTGCCGACCAGCGCCACGGTTGCGCCATCGGCGATGAGCGCGTCGGCGACGGCGGCGAAACGCCGGGCTGCCCAGCGCCGGGCGGTGCTGAACCCCCCCGACCCCGGATGAATGACCACCACCGGCGGACGGCGGTTTTCAGCGCGCAAAATGGTTTTCGCCCAAGCCGCATCATCCGCAGAAAACGCCATTTCCATTTCCCGCCCGACGGCGGGCGCGTCCACTTGCGCCACCACATCCAGCCAATAATCAATTTCATGCCGCGCGCCGAAACCGTTATCCGGCGCAAAATGGGTGAGAAACGCGCCTCGTTTCCCCGGCGGGCGCAATCCCGCCACAATTTTTGCCCCCCCCGCACGGGCGATGGTCGCGTATTTCAACGCGCCGAAGCGAGTGGTCAAATGGTGCAGAATGATGACGGCATCGTATTTTTTTTGCCGGATGACCTTCAATAGTTGCCAACCCTCTGCCAATAAATCGGGTTTCAGGGCATCACGGGGGGCGAAAAAGCGAAAGTTATCGCTGGAGATGAGATTATCCGCCAATGTGGAATGCGCCAGCGCCGATTGGGTATGATGGGTGAGCAGCACATCAATGGTGGCGTCGGGGTAGCGGTGGCGGAGCGCGCGCAGGGCGGGGGTGGCGGTCAGCACGTCGCCCAAATCGGCGAGCTTGATGACCAGAATTTTGGCGGTGGGCGTGAGGGCAATCGGGGTCATGCCGCCACCTGCATCAGGATGTTCCATATTTGCGCGCCCGTTTTCTCCCATGAGAAGTTGGCGAGCTGCCGAAATCCCCGTTCCACCAGCGATTGCCGCAGTGCGGGCGTGGTCAGCAGTTGCCGCAACCCGTCGGCAATGGCGAGCGTGTCCATCGGGTTGACGAGCAGCGCCGCCTCCCCCGCCACTTCCGGCAGCGAGGATGTGTTGCCGGTGAGCACGGGCGTGCCGCACGCCATCGCTTCCAGCACCGGCAGCCCGAATCCTTCATACAGTGATGGAAAGGCGAAGACGGTCGCGCCGCTCAACAGCGCGAATTTGTCGGCTTCAGGGATGAAGCCGGGCAGGATGACCCGCGATTGCAAGTTGTAGCGGGCAATGTCCGATTGAATCCGGTTGAACAGCCATCCTTTTCCGCCCGCCAAAACCAGCGAGACTTGCGGGAACTGGGCGGAAATTTCTTTGAACGCCGCCAGCAAACGCGAGAGATTCTTCCGGGGTTGCAGCGTCCCCATGTACAGCACATATTCGCCGCTGATGCCGTATTTTTCCGGCACGGTGTTGGGGTGGGGGATGGGCGCAATGTTCGGCGAAAACCCCAGATGCACGACCGAGATGTTTTGCGCCGCCGCGCCGTAAAAATGCTGCAGGTCATCGGCGGTGGCGGCAGAATCGGCGATGATGTGCCGCGCCATTCGCACATGCCGCCGGGTGGTGGCATCGAGATACCAGCGCTGAAAACGGGTGTGCGTCTGTGGAAAATGACGATACCCCAAATCGTGAACGGTGACCACGGCGGGGACGGGGCAAATGAACGGCAGAACATGCGCCGGGACGAAAAGTACATCCGGCGGATGACGCGAGATTTCCGCCGCCAACCGCAGATGCGTCCACAGGCGGGGCAGGGGGATGACCCGTGTTTCCACAAACGGCGAGTCCACCCAATCTCCGGCGGGGGGACGATGGGTGTACAGCCGCAATCGGTGGTTGGCATCGGTGTGCGTTGCCAGCGATTTTATCACCTCAATGGCGTATCGTTCGGTTCCCGTTTTGTTCGCCAGCGTCGCGCGGCTGGCATCAATGCCAATAATCATACCAATTTGGTCAGTCGATGATGGTTTTGAAATAGCGTGCCAGTGCTGCCGCCGGGATTGCGCCGTGGCGCAGAATTTTCGGTGGCGATTGAGTTACGTCTAAAATGGTGGATGGTGTATTTTTGGGGCTGATGCCCCCGTCCACAATGAGTGGCAGCGCATCCCCAAATTGGGCGGCGACGGCGATGGCGGTGGGCGGGGTGGGGCGGTCGGATATATTCGCGCTGGTCACCGCCAGCGGCGCATTCACCCGGGCGAGCAGTGCCAGCGCCACCGGGTGGTCGGGGATGCGCACCGCCACGGTGTCGCCAAAATTGGTGACAACGCCCGGCAGAGATGGATGCGCGGGCAGGATGACCGTCAGCGCGCCGGGAAGAAATGCCGCCAGCAGAGGCATCACATTTTTGGGCACAGTTGCGCAAACTTGAGACAATTGCGCAATGGACGGCACAAACACCGGGATGGCTTTGTGGGCGGGACGGCGCTTCAGGCGATATATCTCCGCCACGGCGTGCCGGTTGAATGCCAGCGCGGCAACGCCGTACACGGTATCGGTGGGCAAGCCGATGACCCGCCCTTGTCGCAGCGCATCGGCGGCAAGGGGTATCGCATCCGGGGCGTCGGCGGGGAGGATGTCAGTCATAGCTTCCGTTCAAAACGTATTTTTCAATTGCCCACGCCGCGCCGTCGTTTTCCAGCGGTGGCGCAAGCACATCCGCCACGGCGCGCGCGCCGGTGGAGGCGTTTCCCATTGCCACGCCGATGCCCGCCGCGCGAATCATGGCGATGTCGTTGTCCTGGTCGCCAATCGCCAGAATTTGCGCCTGCGGAATATTGTAATGTTTCGCCACAAATGCCACCGCGTTCCCTTTGGAAACTTGCGGCATAATGCCCTCCACAATGGTGTCAAGCGATGGCGTGATGTGCAGCACATCTCCAAATTCTTTTTCCAGCAGATGATGCATCTTTTTGCTTTCCTCCGGCGGTTGGATGAAAAGAAACTTCAGCACCGGCTGCGGCTGATACAGGGTGGAGAGCAGATTGTTCACCACGGTTGGCGGCGATTCGGCTTGTTCAAAAATCTCCCGCATCAGCGGCGAGGGCAATTCCGTGTAGCGGGCGGAAGTGGTGTAAAGCACCAACGGCAATTTTTTCGCCCGCGCGAATTGAATCATCCGGCGGGAAAGGTCGGCGGGGATTGTGTGCGCCAGCAACGGCGTGTCGCTGTCCGGCAACTGAATCAACGCCCCCTGATAGCAAATCAGCGGCGTGCGAATGTTCAATCGCCGCGCGAACCGCTTGGTTATTTCAAATTCACGCCCGGTTGCAATTACCACCCGCACGCCCTGCGCCATCGCCCGCTGAATGGCGGCATGCACGCGCGGTGAAATATCCCTTAAATCGGAAACGATGGTTCCGTCCAAATCCAATGCCAGCAATTTAATCGTCATAAACCCTCTCAAAAAAACTGTTAATTCAGTATAATCTATCTGCCGCTTCTGGCAAAACCATCCTAATGCAGCGGATAATTTTTGTTTGATTTTACGGTCATACAGTATAATGCCTGCATCTGGATTAAATAAGCGGAAAGGAAAATTATGTTAGACGGAACCCAACTCTCCGGAAGTTATGAAGCGCTGTTCCAACAGGCGGATGAACATTTGCAGAATGGTGAACTTGAGGAAGCAAAACAGATTTTCCGGCGATTGCATCACCGGTTGGGGCGGTTGAGCCAAAAAGTGCGCGACCTTCGCCCGGAGCTGGAAGATTTGCGCATCATCTCCACTGAAATTTTAGCCACGTTGCTGCGGGATGAGAAGACATTTGACGAAGCGGAAAAACTCTATCAGAACTTGATTGACACCACTCCCAACGATTTTCATAATAAATGGGAACATGCGCTGGCATGGATCACCATCAACCGGGGAGATATAGATGCCGGGCTGGAAAAGTTACGCGCGTTGACCGTTGCCTATCCTGATGACCAATCTCTCTGGGTGTCGCTGGGGGGGGCGCTGGTGAAAGAAGAGCGTTTGGATGAAGCGGAAGAAGCTTTGAAACGCGCCATCGCATTGCCCCCACTGGAAGATGAAGATGACAACCGAATGATATACGGCATGCTTTTTGTGCTGTATAAACGGCAAAATCGAATTGACGATGCGGAGCAGGTGTGGCTGGACTGGCGTGAAGTATCCGGCATTGCGGACGCTATTCCTTTGTATGAAATGTATCTGGAATATGATGAGCCGGAGCGACTTGCGCATTGGCTGGAAAAAGAGAAAAATCCCGTCATTCGCGGTTTCTACAAAGCGAAGATGGCGCACCGGCACGGCGAAATGGAAGTTGCGCAAAAGTGGTGGCGCAAAGTTGCCAAACTCCCCGTTGATGAATACGACTACGCGGCGGATATGTGGGCGGAAGCGAGCTTGCGCTCCCATTCCGATTCGCAGGCGGTACTCGATGTGCTGGAGGATGGATTGGAAAACAACGTCATTTCAATACGCGGGATGCTCCTCTTTGCCGTGGTGAAGATCCGGTTGGATAATCTGGATTCCGCTGAGCAGCTTCTGGAGCTTTATCGCCAGCGCATGGTGGATGACCTGCTGGCGGAAAATGACAAAATCCCCTATTCCGGGTGGCAATTATTTTCCGATTTGGTGACGGATGAAAGCCTCATTGAGCGATTTAAAGGCTATTTCAATACCGAACCGTTGCCGGAGGATGACGAAGCCTGATGCGAGTGGTGATTCAACGGGCAGGCGCGAGCCACGTTTCGGTGGCGGGGAATATCGTCGGGGAAATTGAGGGCGGATTGGTTGTGTTGGTGGGCATCACCCATAGCGATACGCCGGAGGTGGTGGCGAAAATGGCGCGGAAAATTGGGGGCTTGCGCATTTTTAACGACGATGCGGGAAAAATGAACCGCTCGGCGTTGGATGTGGATGCGGAAGCGCTGGTGATTTCGCAGTTCACGCTGTATGCCGATGCGCGACGCGGGCGGCGACCCGGTTATACGGATGCCGCTCCGCCGGAAATTGCCGAGCCGTTGGTGGATGAGTTTGTGCGGGCGCTGAAAGCGCAGGGCATCAAAAAGGTTGCCACCGGCGTTTTTGGCGCGGATATGCTGGTATCCATCCGGAACGATGGACCGGTCACCATTATTTTGGAAATGTGACGATTGTGCCCCACAAAAAGACGGCGAAGCTGCAACGCTTCGCCGTCTTTTTTTGCGTCGATTACCCGATGATTTTCAGGGTGTGCGGGGGTGATGCCACAGGCTCGTTTGACCATGTGATTGCCGCCAGCAACCGCGCTTTCGCCATGCGGAAGGTTTCATCGTCGCGTGCATGCAGGGTGAACAGCGGTTCGCCCATGCTCACCACATCGCCCACTTTGGCGTGAAAGACAATCCCCACCCCGTAGTCGATGGGGTCGCCTTTTTTCTCACGTCCGCCGCCCATTGCCACGCCGGTTTTGCCCACTTCGGCGGCGTCAATCCCGGCGATACTGCCGCCACGGGGGGCGGAAATGGTTTCGACGATGGGCGCGGCGGGCAACAATGTCGGGTTGTTCAGTTGCGCTTCATTGCCGCCCTGGGCGATAATCCATTCTTTGAATTTTGCCCATGCCGTGCCATCGTCCAGCAATTTTGCCAGCATAGTTTTGGCGGCAGAAAGGTCATCGGCTTTGCCCCCCAACTCTATCATTTTCCCGGCGACGGTCAGACAATGGTCGCGGAAATCGGCGGGACCGCCGCCGCGCAGGGTGTCCATCGCTTCTTTCACTTCCAGCGCGTTGCCCACCGCATGCCCCAATGGCTGGTTCATGTCGGAGATGACGGCGGCAACTTTGCGCCCCACGCCGCGCCCGATGGCGACCATCGCGTTTGCCAGCGCTTCGGCATCCGCCAGCGTGTGCATGAATGCGCCTTTGCCCACTTTCACATCCAGCACAATGGCATCCGCGCCGGAGGCGATTTTCTTGCTCATGATGCTGGCGGCTATCAGCGGCAGGCTTTCCACGGTAGCGGTCACGTCGCGCAGGGCGTAAAATTTGCCGTCGGCGGGGGCAAGGTCTGCCGATTGCCCGGACACGACGATATTGTGTTTTTTGAGCATGTCCAGAAATTCATCGGTGGACAGGCTGACGCGGAAGCCGTCGAACGATTCCAGTTTGTCAATTGTGCCGCCGGAAAATCCCAATCCGCGCCCGCTCATTTTTCCGACGGGCAAGCCGAGGGCAGCAACCAGCGGGGCAACCACGAGCGTGGTTTTATCGCCCACGCCGCCGGTGGAATGTTTGTCCACCACAAAAGGGGCAATTTGGTGCAAGTCGAGCATATCGCCGGATTGCGCCATATTCAGGGTGAGGGCGGTGGCTTCTTCGTCCGTCAACCCGTT
The DNA here is from genome assembly GCA_024278725.1 of Chloroflexota bacterium. Taxonomy (GTDB): domain Bacteria; phylum Chloroflexota; class Anaerolineae; order 4572-78; family 4572-78; genus JANTHQ01. The sequence goes on along the minus strand of JAJRSQ010000271.1, from coordinate 3,796 downwards.
GAGTACCACCGCCATGCACCATGCGGCGGCTTGATAATCGGGGATGTCGCCACGGGTGTATCCTTCAATCCAAAACTTCATTTCTGCCGCGGTCAGGGGTTGTTTATCTCTGGTTTTTGCAATAATATCTACGGCTCGCATGGTTGCCTCTTTTTCGGGATAATTGGAGATTGGAGGTTGGAGATGTGGGTAATCATTAATTACCAATCTCCAATCTCCGGTTGAATCGCGGTTATGCCAACGCCTGTGAAACTTCTGCAAAGGTTTGGTCAATCAGCGCCAGAGCTTCATCGGCTTTTTCTTTGTCCAGCATCAGCGGGGGCATCAGGCGCAGGGTACTCACGCCGCAGGTCATCAGCAGGATGCCATTTTGGAAGCCACGCATCAACATTTCGTTGGCGAATTTTTTGGCGGGCTTTTTGGTGGTGCGGTCTTCCACCAATTCGATGCCAATCATCAACCCGCGCCCGCGCACCTCGCCGATGACGGGGTATTTGTCCGCCATTTTCCGCAGTTCGCCCATCAGATATTCGCCCATTTTGGCGGCGTTGTCCATATATTCCCCTTCCACCAAATCGAGCGTTGCCAGCGCGGAGGCGCAGGCGATGGGGTTGCCGCCGTAGGTGTTGCCGTGGGCGCTCATAGGCCATTTTTCCATGATGGATTTGCGGGCAATCACTGCGCCGATGGGCATACCGCTGCCCAACCCTTTGGCGCTGGTGACGATGTCCGGCTCCACGCCAAAGTGTTCGATGGCGAACATTTTTCCGGTGCGCCCGATGCCGCTTTGGACTTCATCCACAATCAGCAGAATGCCGTATTTGTCGCACAACTCGCGGAGTTTGGGGAAGAAGCCGGCGGGGGGAACGACGTAGCCGCCTTCGCCCTGAAGGGCTTCCACCAGAATTGCCGCCACTTCCTGCGCGGGGACGGCGGTGGCGAAGACCACATTTTCCAGATAATCAATCACGGCTTGCCCCTGGTCTTCCCCGGCGAACATGGGGCGGTACGGGTTGGGGTAGGGGATGTGGGTGACGCCCGGCATGGTGGGGAAGTTGCCCTGCTGCTGAATGGGTTTGCTGCCGGTGAACGCCAGCGACCCCATAGTGCGCCCGTGGAAACCGCCGTAAAAGCCGATGAAACGGGGACGCCCGGTGACATATCGCGCCAGTTTCAACGCGCCTTCCACCGATTCGGTGCCGGAGTTGGTCAGCACGACCATCGCGTCTTCTTCAAACGGGGCGATGTCGTTCAATCGCTCGCCGAGACGCGCCATTTTTTCGTGGTAATAATCCGATGAAATGTGAATGAAGCTGTCGGCGGCGTCTTTGATGGCGGCGACAACTTTGGGGTGGTTGTGTCCGGTATTTGCCACGGCGATGCCCGCCACGAAATCAAGGAAGCGGTTGCCGTCCACATCCCAAACTTCCACGCCGCGCCCTTTTTGCATCACAAAGGGGTACGGTCGCCCGTAGGTGCGGGTGATGACTTTGTGGTCGCGCTCCACCAGCGCACGGGCTTTCGGACCGGGAATTTCGGTGATGATATGCGGATTTTTCGTAACAGTTGAAATAGCCATTGAGATCATTCTCCTATGTATTTAATTGAATTTTCTGTGTATTTGTGGACAGAATGAGCCGTATCACAACGGTGCAGGCGAGGGATGACGGTTATAATTGCTTATTGAACTTCAATTGAGGTGAAGAATGGAGTTATGTCCAGCCCCCCAAAGCCCGAACCGGAAACCGCCAGCTCGCGCCATCAGGAAGGAAAGATAAATTGGGGATGATAATGTAAATCAGGTGGGTCATACAGCGTCATAGCCCCGCGTAGATGTAAGTTGATTGTATTGATTTTACAAAGGTGAGTCAAACCACGATGGGCATGAAAAAACCCGGAGATGAACACATCTCCGGGCTTTGGGTGCAGGTATCGCGGCGATTATTCGGTTAAAAGGGTGACGCTGGTTGTGCCGTCGCCGGCGGAATTGTCAACTATCAAACTGATGGACGAGCCATCTTTGGTGAATTCCAGGAAGCCGCCGGATTCGCTCAGCAGGTCTTGAGCGGGGTCGTTTTCCCAGCCCATTTTTGCCAATTCGGTGCGATAGAAATCTATAACTTCATCAACCGTGGCGGAAGTGGTGTAGCTGGTCATCCCCGCCATCGAAAATTCCACATTCGCGTCGTCCATCATCGGCAGGTCGATATTTGCGGCACCGCTGCCACTATCTCCCGAATCGCCACTGCCGGTGCCGGAATCACCGAACATGCTGGGGGCGTTCAATGCGGCTTCCGGGATTTCAATCTTGAAGTTTTTGTTGATGTCTTTCAGTTCGTAAACGATTTTCATTGTGCCATTGGCGAAGAAACCGCCACCGCTATCTTGCGAGTCGGTGGAGGCACCGACAACTTCAATGACCATTTTCACCGGATAGCCGCCGTCACGGGCGATCCAGACTTCTCCGGAACCGCTTTCGATGTTCATGGTGTCGTCTTTGGGCATATCGCTGGCATCAAAGGTGTAGTGCCACGTGGAGACTCCGTTCACGGTGACGGGCAAAATATCGCGTTTTGCCGAGGGGGGGATGTCCACAATGTCTTCTGCGGACATAAGCATATCACCGAACCCTGTTGAGTCTCCCGGCAAAGTTGACCATTCGCCGGAGGTCGGGTCGAGCAGATACATGGTGCCGTCGGCGACGTACCATTCAAGCATCACGCCTTCCGTGCCCCCGGATTGTTTGGCGACATCCCCCGTGCCGGACATTTGCGCGTGTATCACTTCGGGGTCTTTGGTGGCTTCCTGCAGGGTGGTCATGCTCCCTTTGACGGGTTTGCCGTCGTTATCCACACCGTCAACCATGATGGTTGTTTCCGAACGGTACGACGAAAGCTGGTCGAGCGCGCTTTGGCTGTTGGAAATATCGAGCGGTGCGACTTCCGTTTCACCACTGCCTGAGTCTGCGGCTGTGTCGCCATTGCCGGCTTGCGGCACTTCGGTTGCCAGTTTTTCCACGTCTGCGGCAACTGCGGTGGCAAGGGGCGCAGCCGTTTCTGCAATTTCCTCGACTTGGGTGGCGGCGGCTTCCGCCGTGTTTTTCACTTCGTCGAGTTTCTCGGTGGCGGTGCTGCCCAATCCACACGCAAGCCCGAACAGCGCCAACCCTACAATCAGCAATACAAGTTTATAACTGGATTTCATCTATCCTCTCCCTTATCAAATATATTACAGGATACAGATATTGTTACAGTTTTATGGATAGTTGTCAAGCACTTTATTGTATTTTTATGCGGGAAATTGGTATGGGGGATGATATTTTCAATTGTAGGGTGGTGACACCGACCGGGAGGACGATGTTGGCTTGGGTTTCATTTTCGGAAAGGGTTGGGGGTAGCGCTTTGCCATCGGCAAAAACGGACAGTTCCGCCAGCGAATGGGGCGCAACCGTGCCGAGGCTCAATTGCGCGGGCGGCGCATCGCCGGGGACGATGACCAGCGTGGCGACCGAAGCCATCCGGCGCACCGGCTGTTCGCCCGCCGATTGCAATTCGCCCCAGCCGCTACCGAGCCGCACATACGATTGCCGCACGGTCAGCGGCGGCGCGGTGAAGACCGTCAGCCGGTCATCCTGAAAAACGGGGGATTGATTCGGCAGCGCCGCCGATACCCAGCGTTCCGTGCCGTCGCGTTCCGGTCCCGGCGGCATCTGGAAATAATCGAGCACGATGTATTTCACCCCGAAATCATGCAGCACGGTGGGCGCCAGTGCGGGCAAATCCGCTTGAATGATGTC
>JAJRSQ010000270.1 GCA_024278725.1 Chloroflexota bacterium | reverse complement strand
TTTCTGTGGCAACGGAAACTATGGTGGCTCATCCCAATGGTGACAATGTTGCTGCTCATCGGGCTGGCATTGATTTTCGCGTCGGCATCCGGGGTCGCGCCGTTCATCTACACCTTGTTTTAGGAGCATCTATGGACGCACTGAAAAAATTCTGGCACGGCTGGCAGCGTTTCGGGCGGTTTATCGGCAATATGGTGGGGCGAGTCATCCTGTCGCTCTTTTATTTCACCATTTTGGCGCCCTTCGGCTTGGGCGCAACCCTTTTCGGCGATACGCTCGGCTTGAAGAAAGCCGCCGGTTCGCACTGGAAAGAGCGCGTCACCCCTGCCCCCAATTTGGATGACGCGCGCCGGCAGTTTTAGGGTGAAAATCACCACAGAGACACAGAGAATAAACCCTCGTAGGGGCGGCTCGCGAGCCACCCCGGCGATAATTCAACACCGGTAAATTTTGAGGAACTTTGATGAACATTCTGGGCATTTCATGCTATTATCACGACTCCGCCGCGGCGTTACTGCAAGATGGCGTGCTGATTGCCGCCGCCGATGAAGAACGGTTCAGCCGCAAAAAACATGACCACGGCTACCCGCAACAAGCCATTGATTTTTGTCTGGCAGAGGGCGGCATCACCGGCGACGATTTGGATTACGTGGTTTTTTACGAAAAACCGCTCCATAAATTCGAGCGCATTCTGCTGAGCACGCTCGGCACGTTCCCCAAATCGTGGGGGGTGTTCCGCGAAGCGATGGTGGCGTGGTTTGATGAAAAGCTGTGGATAAAAAGCCAATTGCAAACGAAAATCGGCGTGCCCACCGACAAAATTCTGTTCGTGGAACACCATCTTTCCCACGCCGCCAGCGCGATGTTCGCCTCGCCGTTTGAGGATGCCGCCGTGCTGACCATCGACGGGGTGGGCGAGTGGACGACCGCCACGATGGGACACGCCACCGCCACTTTCGACGGTTCCGGTGAAAATACCATCAATCTCACCCGCGAATTGCGCTTCCCGCACTCGCTGGGGCTGCTTTATTCTGCCTTCACCGCCTACCTCGGTTTCCGCGTCAACAACGGGGAATACAAAGTGATGGGTATGGCGCCGTATGGTCATCCCAATTATATGGATGATGTGTACAAAGTGGTGTCGGTGGATGCGGATGGTGGCGTGCAGTTGAATATGGATTATTTCAGCTTCCATCATTCCACCAAAAACACGTTCAGCCGCAAATTTGAGGCGCTATTCGGTCCGCGCCGGATGCCGGAAGCGGAATTTTTCACCGAAACCACCCACCCGAACCGCGACCATCCCCAGTGGGATGATCCGGTGGCGGCACAAAACCAAAAATACGCCGACATCGCCGCCAGCATTCAGCGCGTCACCGAAGATACGGTGCTGAAAATGGTGCAGGCAGCGCATAAAATGACCGGCTCGAAGAATTTGGTGATGGCGGGCGGGGTGGCGCTCAACAGCGTCGCCAACGGGCGCATCATCCGCGAAGGACCGTTTGAGCGGGTGTTCATCCAACCGGCGGCGGGCGATTCCGGCGCGGCGCTCGGCGCGGCATTGTACGCCTACCACGTTTTGCTCGGCAAACCGCGCAAATGGGTGATGGAACACGCCTATTGGGGCGCGGAATATTCCGAGGCAGAGATGGAAGCCGCCATCCGCGAAAGTGGATTCGCCTACGAAAAGATTGACGATATGGCGCAGATGAGCCAACGCGCCGTAGATGCCATGCTCGATGAGCGGGTGATTGCGCTCTATCAGGGGCGGTTTGAATGGGGACCGCGCGCGCTGGGCAACCGTTCCATCCTCGCCGACCCGCGCCGCGAAGAGATGAAGGAAATTGTCAACACGAAAATCAAGTTCCGCGAGCCGTTCCGTCCCTTTGCGCCGGTGGTGCTGGCGGAAAAAGCCGCCGAGTATTTCGCCACCCCGGACATCGAAACGAATCTGCTCGCGCCATATATGTTGATGGTCTCGCCGATTGTGGCGGAAAAAGGGGCGCAAATCAAGGCGGTGAATCACAACGGCACGGGGCGATTGCAAAGCGTCACCCGCGAAACAAATCCGCTCTATTACCGGATGATTGCCGACTTCGAGCAGGCGACGGGCGTGCCCGTCCTGCTGAACACGTCGTTCAACCTGCGCGGGGAACCGATTGTGAACACCCCGCAAAACGCGCTCAACACTTTCCGAAAATCGGATATTGACCAGTTGGTGATGGGAAATTTTTTGGTGAAAAAGTGATTGGTCATTCGTTATTGGTTATTGGTTATTCGTAAAGTAGGCAAAAGCGGCTGGTGAAGCATCTTTCGTTCACCAGCCGCTTTTTTATTCGTCATTCGTCGCTCGTCACTCGTCATTCGCTCACACTTTATCCACATCGTGCGAACCGGATTCGCGCCGACCGGCAGGGGTGATTTCCACAAATTCGGCGTTTTGCCACAATTCGGGGATGTTGCGCGCGCCGCCGTAACTCAAGCCGGAACGCAATCCGCCCACCATTTGATGCAATACTTCGCTGACGTTGCCCCGATACGGCACCACCGCTTCGATGCCCTCCGGCACGACTTTATCCCAATCTTCCGGGCTTTCCGCGCTTTCATCATCCCCCTTTTCCACGGCTTTGCGCCCCATCGCCGCCCCCAGCGACGCCATCCCGCGCACAACTTTGAACTTCTGCCCGTTGCGGATGATGGGTGTGCCCGGCGATTCCTCCGTCCCCGCAAACAGCGAGCCAATCATCACCGTGCTGGCGCCCGCCGCCAACGCCTTCACCATATCGCCGCTCTGTTTGACACCGCCATCCGCAATGATGGGCACATCGCGCCCCGATTCCTGCACGCCCGCCACCGCGTCCATAATGGCGGTGAGCTGCGGCACACCGAAGCCGGTGACGATGCGGGTGGTGCAAATCGAGCCGGGACCCACCCCGACCTTCACCGCATCCGCGCCCGCCATCGCCAAATCATATGCCCCCGCCTTCGATGCCACATTTCCGGCGACAATCTGCGCGTCGGGGAATTTGTTTTTCAGCATCTCCACCATGCGGATACAGTGGTCGGCGTGCCCGTGGGCAATATCAAGCACCAGCACATCCGCGCCCGCCGCCAACAGCGCCGCCGCGCGGTCAACATCATCCGACCGCACCCCAATCGCCGCCCCAACCCGCAACCGCCCGTGTTCGTCGGTGGTGGCGTGGGGGTTTCGGCGCGATTTGAGAATATCCTGCGCCGTTATCAGCCCAATGAACTTGCCGTCATCATCCACCACCGGCAATTTTTCCAACCGGTGTTCATGCAAAATCTGCCGGGCTTCTTTCAGCGTGATGTCCGGTTTCGCCGTCAGAATTTCGTCCGGCGGGGTCATCACTGAACTGACCGGCGCGGAGACATCGGGCGCAAGTCGCACATCCCGTTGGGTGATCAACCCGATTAGAATGTCGCCGCCATTTTTCACCACCAGCCCGCCGACTTCATATTTGCTCATCATCTGTTTGGCGCGGGAAATCGGTTCATTCTGATTGATGGAACGGGGGTGTTCGACCATGAACCCTTCGGTGCGTTTCACCCGCTGCACCTGCGCCACCTGCCGGTCAATGGTCATAAATCGGTGGATGATGCCGATGCCGCCCGCCCGCGCCATCGCAATCGCCATATTCGCTTCGGTCACCGTGTCCATATTGGCGCTGATGAGCGGAATGTACAGTCGAATTTTCGGCGTGAGCCGGGTGGATGTGTCCACATCGTTCCGAGATGCAATGGATGAGCGCTGCGGAACCAGCAACACATCATCAAAAGTTAACGCTTTTTGCCGTCTGATTTTCATTTTTATACCCTTCTCATTTTATCCGGTAGAGGCGACTCTTATGGTCGCCCAAAATTAGGCAGAAAAACCCCGCCCGATTCTATCACACCCGATACAAAATATCAATATACCGTTTCAGTAAATCATCCACCAGCCCGCGCATGGGCAGGGTTGCCGCCAAGCCGTACACCGGCGCCATCGTCCCTTCGTCCTGGGGATTTTCTTTGACGTACGCCACCGAATCCCGCAAATCCGACAAAAATCGCTCGGCGACGCCGGGCTGGGTGTGACGCAAAGTGATGGCAATATGCACCGCCGACGGCTTGTGCAGTCCGTTCAACCGCCACCCGCGCCGGGTCATCTGTTCCATCACCTGATAAATATTCAGCGCATCCGACGCGAAGGCAATCACCCACAGCGGATTGCCCAAAATTCGCAATTCGGGAATTTCGACGATGCCCGCTTTGATGACCGCCGCCGTTTCCAGAATGCGCCGCGCCGCGTCCAGATAGCCCGCTTCGCCGATGGAAACCAGCGCCGCCCAGCACGCCGCGCTGAGCGCACCGGGTCGGCTGCCCGCAAACGTGGGGGAAAAATACAGCCCGCCCGACCATTCGCCGGTGGTGTAATATTGGTATCGCCGCAGCGCCGCGCCACGATACATGACCACCGATGTGCCTTTGGCGGCGTACCCGTATTTGTGAGTGTCGGCGCTCATGGAGGTCACCCCCGGCAGGCGGAAATCGAACGGCGGCACGGGATAGCCCAGCCGGTTGGCGAAGGGAAGCACAAATCCGCCCAGACAAGCGTCGGTGTGGAAACCGATGCCCCGCTGTCGCGCCAGCTCCGACAACTCGGTGATGGGGTCGATGGTGCCGTGCGGGAAGGACGGCGCACTCCCCACCATCACGATGGTATTGCGCGTGATGGCTTTTTTCGCGGCGCGCACATCCGCGCGGAAATGTTCGTCCACCGGAATTTGCACCCGTTTGATACCGAAATACCGGGCGGCTTTTTCAAATGCGGCGTGTGCGGTGCGCGGCACAATCATCTCCGGGCGGCGGATGCCTTTCGTCTCCCGCGCCCAATCCCGATACGTTTTCATCGCCAGCAGAATACTCTCCGTGCCGCCGGATGACACCGTGCCGCAGATGCCATCATCCCCCCCCACCTGCGCCGCGCCGAGCATGCGGGCGGTCATCGCCACAATTTCCGCCTCAAACTTAGTGGTGGACGGAAAAATATCGGCGTGCAACGGATTGCTCTGCGAGTTGAGGGCGTACGCCCGGTTCAAAAATTCGATGTGCGCGGAGTCGCCGTGATACACCGCGCCGGAAACGAAGCCATCCCGCCAGAGGGCGGCTTCGCGCTGTTGCATGGTCTCCATCTGCGCCAGAATATCGTCGCGGGGGACGCCCTCAGCGGGCAGTCGGATGTGCGCGGGGAACTCGGCGGCGTAGGGTTTCAAATCCCCATCCAACTCCGCCAGCATGACGTCATACTCCCGGTTGATGAGTCGGCGCACGGCAGGAATGCGCTTCAATTGCCGTTCCAACGCTCGCATCGCGCAGGGGGGGATCCATTTTAATTTTTGGGAAAAGTTGATGATGTCCATACCGGTTTCTCGTTTCAAGTTCAAGGTTGCAGGGTGGCAGGGTTGCAGAGTTCACGTTTCACGCAGTGCACAGAAGTAAGTGACATGTCATTACGAGGGCGTAGCCCGACCTGTGCCCCAACGGGGTGAGCAATCTCCGTCTCTCACCGGTGGGGATTGCTTCGCCTTCGGCTCGCAATGACAGTTGCCATCACTTACGATTGAGCCACTACCCACTTTCACCCTCACCCTTTCTTTTTGTTCAGCCGGGCATAGATGGGACGGTTACGTTTGTAAATTTCGCGGAAGACGGCAAATTGTTCATCGTACAATTCCAGATGGTCGAAATTCGGTTCGTATGTCCGCGCGATGCTCACTTTTTTCGCCAGCGATTCAAAAGAGCCGTACCCCAACCCCACCGATGCCAACATCGCCACGCCGCGCACATTCGCCAAAATGGGGTCGGCAACTTGGCGGACGGTACGCCCCAGCACATCGGCGTGGATTTGACACCAGATGTCGGATTTTGCGCCGCCGCCAATCATATTGATGCTCCGAAATTCCCGCCGGGCGAACTTTTCCACATACATCAGTAGCCAGCGCGCATTGAGCGCCACACCCTCGAACACGGCGCGGATGAAATGCTCGCGGGTGGTGTTCAGCGAGACATTGTGGAAGCCGCCGCGCACGGCGTGGTCTTCCACCGGCGTGCGTTCACCGTAAAGCCAGGGGGTGAAAATGATGCCGCCGCTTCCCGCGGGCGCGCGCGCCGCAATCTCATCGAAAACCTGATACACGTTTTCGTGGTCAGTTTCAGCCGACAATTCATCCGGGTGGAAGAGGATATTATCCTTCAAAAAATTGAGGCACGCCCCCGCCGTTTCCTGCTCATTGGCAATCAGATACCGTTCCGGGATGGCAGAAGGGAGCGACGCCATATTGTGCAGTAAATCGGTTTTTTTGAACGGGACATGGCAGGTGATCCATGACGACGTGCCGATATACAGATGCGCCTGCAAATCGCGCACCGCCCCCGACCCCAACGCCGCCGAGTGGACATCGGGCGTGCCGAGCACCACCTGCGCGGCGGGGGTGATGCCGAGCTCCGCCGCCGCCTGCGGGGTAACATGCCCCAGCACATCCACCGCGCGGCGCAAATCGGGGAGTTTTTCGCGCTCGATGGTCGCCATTGCCAGCAAGCGATCATCGTAATCCACCTTCGTCAGGTCGCGGTTGTCGGTCACCCAATGGAGCGCAATCGAATCGAAGGAAGCAGCGAAGTTGCCGGTCAATTTTAGGTTGAGATAATCTTTCGGCTCCAGAAATTTGTACGTTTGGCGGTAAATTTCGGGGTGGCGGTGTTTGATGAACAGAATATGGGCGATGGAATCTTTGCCCGATTGCCCCGGAATGCCGCCGGTGAGTCGCAACCAGTAGGGCAATTTCCGCACCCCATAGCCTTCGATGGTGATACGCCCCCCGGAAATCTGTTTGACGTATGGCGCGCCGCGCGAATCCATCCAGATGATGGCGTTCATCAACGGTTCGCCGTTCGCATTCACCGCCACCGTGCCCGACCATTGCGCGGTACAGGCGACGCCCACCACGCTTTCGGACGCGATGGCGGTCTCTGCCATCACCCGTTGGGCGGCAGTGGTGATGGCGCGCCACCAATCGGCGGGGTTTTGCTCCGCGCCGCCGTCGGGGAGCAGGGTCAGCGGGGTCGGCTCGAAAGTCCAGCCGAGCCGCGAGCCGTCGGTGGTGAAAAGCGCGACCTTCGGTCCGGATGTGCCGAGGTCAATGGCGAGAATATGTTGTTGCGCAGACATCATTACCTCCTGAAGGGTTATCGGATGGGCGTAGTTTTAGCGTAGAGTTTGGGTCAAGTTAATTCCCGGCGATGTGTTACAATGTAGTCAGTAAGTTGTTTAATTCCTTTTTCTCCTCCTTTTGATGAGCGCCGTGATGCCAGAGCACGGCGCTTTTCGATTCCGGGGAATGTGGAAATCGGGGGACACCCCCGAAACCCCCGCGGCTGACGCCGTGACGCGCCGTGATGCCAGAGCACGGCGCTTTTCGATTCCG
>JAJRSQ010000269.1 GCA_024278725.1 Chloroflexota bacterium | reverse complement strand
TGATTTCACGCCGCAGGGGCGATTTGCGAGCCGCTCTTACGCATTTTCTTCCGGTTTTAACGAAAATCGGTGGCGTTGTAGGGGCACGCTGCAGCGTGCCCCTACATTTCCTGCGCAAAGTATTGTTTGTCAAGCGACTTTTCAATACCCCTGTGGTACTTTGGCGTAAACCGGATATTTATTGATTACGACAATCATGGTACAATAATTTCAATCAGCGTCCAATAGATTGAGAACGACCACCACCCATTATGCAATCTCAAAGAACAGTTCAACAAAATTGGAACATCAATCTCAATAAAAGTATGCGGCAGTTGTCCCGATATTTCGCCCAGCCGATTGCGCTGTTTCGTGATTACAAGCTGCAATATTTGCGACCGGATTTGCTCGCCGGTTTCACGCTGGCGATTATCGTGCTGCCGCAGAGCATCGCCGCCGCACTGCTCGCGGAATTGCCGCCGACGACCGGGCTTTATACCGCCATCGTCGGCGCGTTGTTTGGCGCGCTGTGGGGCTCAAGCAACCAATTGCACACCGGCACGAACAACCCCGTGTCGTTGCTGGTTTTCGCCGTGCTGCTGGAAATTGCCGTGCCCGGCACGCAAAATTATCTGCTGGCGGCGGGCATTCTGGCGGTGATGGTCGGATTTTTCCAACTGGTGTTGGGGGTGGCGCGGTTGGGCGCGCTGGTGAATTTCGTGTCGCGCTCGGTGATTGTCGGCTTCACCGCCGGGGCGGGTGTGCTCATCGCCGCCAGCCAGATTCGGTATTTTCTGGGGTTGAGTTATTCCAGCCGCAGTTTGTCGGAAACAATTTCCCGCGCGGTGGAAAATCTGCCGAACACCCATCCCCTCACGGCGGTCATCGGTTTTTCCACGGTGATTTTTCTGCTGTTATGGCGCAGAATCAAGCCGAACATACCGGGGATGCCGTTTGTGCTGGTCATCGCGTCGGTGGTGGGCGCATTGCTCCACTGGGATAATCTGGGGGTGGCAGTGGTGGGCGATTTGCCCAAACAATTACCGCCCCTCGCACCGCTGTGGGAAAATTTCAGCCTCAGCACCGTGGCGAACCTCTCCACCGGCGCGCTGGCGGTGGGAACCATCAGCCTCGTGTCCGACACCGCGATTGCCCGCTCGCTGGCGGCGCAGACGGGACAGCGCACCGACAGCAATCAGGAATTCATCGGGCAGGGGATTGCCAACATTATGATTGGCTTCTTCTCCGGGTATCCCGGCGCGGGGTCGTTTTCGCGCTCGGCGGTGAGTTTGCGCCTCGGCTCGAAGACGCGGATGAGCGCGATTTTCTCGGCGGGATTTGTGGTGCTGGCGATTTTTGCTTTTGCGCCCATCATCGCTTTTCTGCCCCGTGCCGCGGTCGCCGGGGTGTTGATGCTGGCGGCATACGGGTTGATTGACCGCGCGGAAATCGGACGCATTTGGAACGGCGCGCGTGAAGACGCGGTCATCATGCTGATAACTTTTTTGGGTACGCTTTTTCTGCGCATGGAATTTGCCGTGCTGCTGGGAGTATTTTTATCGTTCGCCGTGTACATCATGAAATCGAGCGTGCCGCGCGTGGTTCCCGTTGTGCCGGAAGTGGGCTTCCATCACTTCGGCTATTTGCCCGACAGACCTTTTTGCCCGCAACTGGCAACCATTGATGTGCTGGGCGATTTGTATTTCGGCGCGGTGCATCATGTGGAAGACGCCATCTTCGCCCATATGGCGGAACACCCCCACCAGCGTTATCTGCTGTTGCGCATGCGCAGTGTGAATCAGTGTGACTTCAGCGGGATTCACGCGCTGGAGAGCATTGTGCAGGCGTATCGGGACATCGGCGGCGATGTGTTTTTTGTGCGCGTCCAGCCGCCGGTGATGGAAATTATGCGCACCACCCGTTTCGATGAATATGTGGGCTTCGACCATTTTTTAACGGACGATACCGCCATTCCGTACATTTTCTATCACGTTTTAGACCCGGCAATCTGCATTTATGAATGTGAAGTGAAGGTCTTCAGCGAGTGTCAAAATCTGCCGAAACAGGTTTACCCGCTGGACATTGACACGTTGCCGGAATATATCCCGCGTGATTTCCCCACCATCACCGCGCAACAACTCAACGCCGAATTGCACAGCGACCATCCCCCGGTGCTGCTGGACGTGCGCGAACCGAGAGAATTTGCGCGCCGGCACATTGTGGGCGCGGAATTGTATCCGCTGGGGAAATTGCTGACCGACCCGCCCGATATTCCGCGCGACGCGCGGGTGGTGGTCATCTGCCGCACCGGACGGCGGAGTGTGCGCGCGGCGCAGGCATTGAGTGTGGCGGGTTGGCGGGATGTGGTCATTTTGTCGGGCGGGATGCTGGCGTGGGAAGCGGCAGGACTTTGGGAAGCGGTTGACACGATGGAGAGGTGAAAAATGGAACAGCAGCAACACCCCCCTCGAAATTTAGGGCTGGATTTGGTTCGGGTGACAGAAGCCGCCGCTTTGACTGCCGGACGGTGGATTGGACGCGGGCAGCCGGAAGAAGCGGATGCCGCCGCCGCCGAAGCGATGTTGCAGGCGCTCAACACGCTGGATATGCAGGGACGGATTGTGCTGGGCGAAGAAAGCAAGCTGGGGCGACATTCCCCGTTGGACAGCGGACGAAAGGTCGGCACGGGGTACGGACCGGAGATGGACGTGATGGTTGACCCCATCGACGGCACGCGCCTGCTGATGCACGGGCGGTCGGGGGTGCTGGCGGTGGCGGCGGTTGCGCCCGCCGGTTCGATGCAGCGGGTGGCGCCGGCGGCATATATGGAAAAAATTGTGGTTGACCGCGAAGTGGGCGATAAACTCGTTTCCGAAACGCTGGACGCGCCCGCCGCGTGGACGCTCGCGCTGATTTCCCGCCTCAAAAACAAGCCCATCCGCGATTTAATTGTTTTCATGCTGGAGCGCGACCGCCACAAACATCTGGTGGAGGAAATTCGCGCGGCGGGGGCACGGGTATGGCTGCGCGGGGATGGCGATATTGCGGGGGGACTGCTCGCCCTTCAACCCGATGTGGGCGCGGATGTGCTGATGGGCGTCGGCGGGGCGGCGGAGGGGATTATGGCGGCGTGTGCCGCGCGCGCGCTCGGCGGGGCAATGCTGGCGCGGCTCGCACCGCAGAGCGACCATGAACGGGAAGATGTCGCCGCTGCCGGGCTGGATACCACCAAAATTTACACCGAACACGATTTGGTCGCCAGCGATGATGTCTTTTTTGTCGCCACGGGTATCACCAATGGACCTTTGTTGAGTGGTGTGAGCTATTTTGGCGACCGCGCGGAGACCTATTCGATTATGTTACGCGGTTCAACCGGCACACGGCGGGTCATTTTCGCGGAACATTCCATTCGCCGCTTATTTTCGGGACTGTAAAACGCCGGGCAATGGCGCAGAAGGAAGTGATATGCCATTGCGAGGGCGTAGCCCGAAGCAATCTCCGTCCCCCACTGATGGGGATTGCACCCTTCGGGCATTTTCAACTTCGCCTTCAGCTCGCAATGACAGTTGCTATCACTTACGATTGAGCCGCTACCAAACACTGGAGATGCTATGCCGACTATGATTCTTTTCAATGGAAAAATTTACGCGCCACAACCTGCCACCGCCATCGCCATTGGTGACGGGAAGATTCAGGCGGTGGGCAGAGACGCCGATATTCGCCGTTTGAAAACGCCTGCCACCCGTGAAATTGACCTGAATGGGCGGCGGGTGCTGCCCGGCATCACCGATGGGCATATCCATCTTTTCAAGTGGGCGCTGGGGCGGCTCGATGTGAATTTGGCGGGTGCGGATTCATTGGACGATTTACAGCGTCGGTTGGCGGAACGGGCGGCGCGCACCCCCGCCGGGCAGTGGATAAAAGGGAGCGGCTGGAACGAGAGCGAATGGTCGCCCGCCGAAATGCCCACCCGCGCCGATTTGGACGCTGTGACCACCGAACACCCCGTCATTTTCTGGCGCGCCGACCTGCACGCGGCGGTGGTGAACAGCCGCGCGCTCGACATTGCCGGTATCGCCGCCACCCGCCGCGCCCCCGTCGGCGGGGTGATTGACCGCGATGATGCGGGGAAGCCCACCGGCATTTTGAAGGAGCTGGCAATTGATTTGGTGAGCCGTCATCTTCCCAAAACGGATGATGCCACGGCGCGGGCGGCGTTGCTCGATGGGATTGCCGCGCTGCATCGTTTGGGTATCACCGGCGTGCATGACCAACGGATGATGGGGGGAAACCTCAGTCGCCGCAGTTGGCGCGCCCTGCAATCCCTTGACCGGGACGGGCGGCTGAAATTGCGCGTAACCAGCAATGTCCATTATTCGGATTTGCCAAAAATGATTGATTTGGGGTTGCAACCCGGTTTCGGGTCGGAGTGCCTCCGCTTCGGCTTTGTGAAAATGTTCAGCGACGGTTCAATGGGGGCGCACACCGCGTGGATGCTGCACCCGTATGAAGATGCCGCCGACACGGGGATGGCGGCAATGCCGCCGGAGACCATCGCCGCTGTGACGCGGGAGGCGAGCGCGCACGGTTGGGCGGTGTCGGTGCATGCCATCGGCGACCGCGCCAACCGGGAAGTGCTGGATATTCTGGCGGAAACTGCCGCCGTCGTGCCCGCGCCGCATTTCCCGCACCGAATTGAGCACGCGCAATTGCTGCACCCCGACGATATTTCCCGTTTCGCCCGTTTGGGGGTGACGGTGTCCGTTCAGCCGGTGCATCTGCTCGATGATATTGCCAAGATGAATGTGGTTTGGGGCGCGCGAAGCGAGCATGCATTTCCGTTCAAACGTCTGTTGGAGAATGGGGCGCAGTTGGCGTTCGGTTCGGATGCGCCCGTTGCCGACCCGAACCCGTGGTTCGGTATTCATGCGGCGGTCAACCGCCGGAAGCCGGACGGTACGCCGGAGGGCGGCTATTTCCCCACGGAACGCCTTTCGGTGGCGCAGGCGGTGGACGCATACACGCAGGCGAATGCGGCGGCGGTGGGGTTGTCGGACAAACAGGGGCGCATTGAGCCGGGGAAATGGGCGGATTTGGTGGTTTTGGCGCAGGATATTTTCGATATTGACCCGATGACACTGGCGGACACCACCGTGTGGATGACCCTGTTCAACGGGGAAATTGTCTTTGCGGCGGATTAAGGCTCGGTGGGGAAGAAAAGTTCCAGCCACCGGTCGAGTGGTTCGATGGTGGGGGGCGCGGATATTTCCGGTGCCGAGGCGGGAACGGATGACGTTTCGGGGCGTCCGGTGGAAATCGCGCCCGCTTGCGGCGGAGCAATGATAACCACCATTTTTTCGCCGGGACGGCTCCAGCGCAATTCTCGCCGCGCCAATTGTTCAACGTAGGCGTCGGTCTGCACTTCCTGAAATCGTTGGGTCAGTTGGGCGTTTTCCTGCACCAGCAACATATATTGCTGTTCCAAATGGGCTTTGCGCTGTTGAACGCGATAATTGAGTGCCGCGCGGTGGGTAAATCCAAACAGCAGAAACAAAACCATACTGACGGTCAGCACGGCGAGGAACTGCATGACTGGGAAATCCAGCTTTTTCTTCCGACGGGTTGCGGCAGCCATAAATGCTCACATTGAAAAAGTTACCATAACTACTTAACAATAATACACAAAAAGTGCCGACTCGTCAACTTCCCTCCGTCAGTTTTGTGTGACCATGGTACTATTCGACGGGTGGCACGGTATTGGAGACTCACATCCATGATTCATATCGCATATTTTATCACCCCGCATGGCTTCGGGCACGCTGCCCGCGCTTCGGCGCTGATGGCGGCGCTGCTGAAGCGTGAGCCATCCATTCATTTTCACCTTTACACCACCGTGCCGCAATGGTTTTTTGACCATACGCTGGCGGGGCATTTCGATTATCACCCGTATGAGACGGATGTCGGGGTGGTGCAGACCAACTCGCTCACTGAAAATCTGGATGAAACCGTGCGGAAACTCGACGAGATGTTGCCTTTCTGCACCGACTGCATCGGCACGCTGATGCACGGGATGCGCCAAAGCCGCGTCGAGTTGGTGCTATGCGACATCGCGCCGATGGGAATTGCGGTGGCGCAGGCGGTGGGTATCCCCTCGGTGCTGGTGGAAAATTTTACGTGGGATTGGATTTACGAGGGCTATGTGACGCAATCGCCGGGGTTGGCGAAACACATTTCGTACCTGAAAAAGGTTTTTGCCGCCGCCGATTACCTCATTCAAACCGAGCCGCTGTGCGACCCCCGCACCGCCGCCGACATCACCGTTCCGCCGATGAGCCGCACGCCGCGGCAATCGCGGGCGGAGATTCGGCAGGCGTTGGGTATCCCCGCCGATGCGGCGACGGTTCTGCTCACCATGGGCGGCACGCATTGGGATTACACCTTTTTGCGGCAACTGGCGGCGCACCCGGACGTGTATTTCATCATCCCCGGCGGAGTGGCGGGCGAAATGGAATTGCGGGACAATCTGGTGCTTTTGCCCCACGCTTCGCCCTTTTTCCACCCTGATATGATTAATGCCAGCGATGCGGTGGTGGGCAAAGTGGGCTACAGCACCCTGTCGGAAGTTTATCACGCCAAAATTCCATACGGGTACGTCACCCGCGACAATTTCGTCGAATCGGCGGTGCTGGTGGATTTTGTGGAACGGCATATGGCGGGGCTGCCCATTTCACCCGCCGAGTTTCAATCGGGGGCGTGGGTGGCAAAAATCCCCGAACTGCTGGCACTGCCGCGCCCCAATCACACCCGGCACAACGGCGCGGATATGGCGGCGGCGTTTGTCGGACAGATATTGGAGATTGGTTAATTGGCGGTTGAAGATGTGAGCGTATACTAACAAGTGTCATAAAGTAACACCGTCGAGGATGTGGAAATTGAGTGAGAGTAAGGTTGACAGTTTGTCTTTATGTGTACTCTGCGTTTG